>DATARS010000112.1:0-7018 GCA_036269455.1 Candidatus Dormiibacterota bacterium
CACCGCTCCATCGACCGCCTGCGCGGGCGAAGCGGACGGGCGCGACTCGACCTCTCGCTCGACCGGGCGCCGGCGGAGTCGGCGCTCTCCGACACCTGGGAGACGGTGGCCGCCGACCTCGAGCGAGGCCAGATCCGGCGCGCCCTGAACGAGCTGCCCGACGACCAGCGCAGGACCATCGAGCTCGCCTACTACGCGGGCTACTCGCAATCGGAGATCAGCACCCTGATGTCGGTGCCGCTCGGCACCGTCAAGGGACGGACCCGGATGGCGCTGCGCAAGCTGCGCAGCTCGCTCGAGCGGCAGGGTCTGGAGTGGAGCCCGACGTGACCTGCGACGACTGCGACCAGCTGCTCGCGGCGCACGCGGTGGGCGCCCTCGACGCCGACGAGGACCGCCGGCTCCAGCTCCACCTCGCGGGCTGCCCGACCTGCCGGGCGGCCGCGGCGGCCTACCTGCGCACCGCCGACCTGCTGCCGCTCACCCTCGAGCCGGTGCAGCCGCCGCCGGCGCTGCGCAGCCGGCTGCTCGCCCAGGTGCACGCCGAGGCGGCCGGCCAGCATGGGGCGCGGACACCGCGCCTCCCCTGGCGCAGGCGGCTCTGGGAGGCGCTGCCGGCGGCCCGCGGGCTCACCCTCGCGGGCGGCATCGCCTCGATGGCCGCGGTCGCGCTCGCGGTGTGGTCGTTCGCCATCCCCCACGGGGGCGGGCCGGCGGCGCCGACGGTGCTGGTCAGCCGCGCCTGCGGGCTCACCACCATGCCCTCGGCGTGCGGTGAGCTCACCTACACCGCGTCGGCGCACCAGACCGTCCTCACCATCCAGGGGCTCCCGGCCCTCGCCCAGCCCAGCGACAGGACCGCCGCCGCCTATGCGGTGTGGCTGCTCCACGGCGGCGCCCCGCGGCTCGGCGGCTACCTCACCGAGGCGCCGGACGGGCGCACCTGGACGGCGGTCCTCGAGGGCGACAGCAGCTCCTACGACGCCATCGCCACGACCCGCGAGCCTCGAGTGGGTGGCCAGGTCCCCACCGGGCCCGAACTGCTTCGCATCGGCCGGCCCGAGGCGCCCGCCCAGTCCTGACACTCGACCCTTCTGTGCGCGGTCATGCGCACGGCGTAGCATCTCGGCATGGAGGCACGGCTCTTCTCGCTCGAGGAGGCCAACTCGCTGCTCCCCCGGCTCCGGCCGCTGCTGGAGCGGGCGCAGCAGGTCAGCGTCGTCCTCGGCGACCGCGACCGCCAGCGCAAGCTGCGCTCGGTGACCGTCGGCAACGGTGGCGGCGAGGCGGCGCGGGAGATGATGGCCGAGGGCGACGAGCTCAACCGGGTCGTCGAGGAGATCGCGCGCATGGGGGTCCTGGTCCGCGACCCCTCCACCGGCCTGGTCGACTTCCCCGCGGAGCGCGACGGCGAGCCGATCTACCTCTGCTGGCGCCTCGGCGAGGACGACATCGCCTTCTGGCACGACCGCGACAGCGGCTTCGCAGGACGGCAGGCTCTGTAGGACTCGCAGCGCTGACGCTCAGCCGATGTCCCGCCTTCGGCGGGTGCGCTGCGCGCACCCGAGACTCAGGGCCGGCGGCGAACCAACGATCAGCGCTGGGAGTCGGAGAAGCGTCGGGCGGGCTCGACCGGGGCGCCCGAGAGCTCGGTGATGTCGGCGGGCGGGGTGTCGCCGTCGGCGTCCTGGTCGAGGCGGCCGGTGAGGCCGTTGAAGATGGAGAGCGCGGTGGGGATGAGCGGCGCACCCGCGGCCACCGGCAGCCCGTCGCGCGTGCGGCCCAGGGGACCGGGGAGGCGCAGCGCTGCGGCCACGTCCTCGATCACCTGGCCGGGCCGGGTGGGCGCGGGTTCCCTGCTGTCGGAGGCGGTGGATGCTTGCTGGTTCATACGGTGAGCGCCCGCCTGCCACGCGACTCAGAGGTGGGTGCCCGTCGCCTCGGTCACCTCACAGCGCAACAGGTCGTCGACCGTCTCCCGCCGCCGCACCAATCGTGCGATGCCGTCGTGAACAAAGATGACCGCGGGTCTAAGGCCGGCATTGTAGTTCGATGCCATGGACAACGTGTAAGCACCCGCCGCGGGTACGGCGAGGATGTCACCGGGTCGCAGCGCGGGCATCGGACAGTCGCGCACCAGGATGTCGGTGGACTCGCAGTACCTTCCGGCGATGCTCACCGTCTCCACCGCGAGGGCGTCGGGATCGCGCGCCAGCATGGGCTGATAGTGCGCCCCGTACAACTCCGGACGGATGTTGTCGGCCATTCCACCATCGATGCTGACGTACGTGCGTACCCCCGGGATCGCCTTGCGCGCGCCCACCGTGTAGAGCGCGACGCCCGCGGGGCCGACGACGCTCCGGCCGGGCTCGACGTGCAGCGCCGGGAGTGGGAGCCGGCGACCTCCGAAACCGCGCCCCACGGATTCTGTCAGAACTGACATAAACGTCTCGATCGGCGGGGGCCGTTCGGCGGCGGTGTGGGCGATGCCGAGCCCGCCGCCGGCGCTCAGGGTGTGGACGGTGAATCCGAGCGCGGCGCGGGCCTCGACGGCGAACTCGGCGACCGCGTCGACCGCGGCGGCGTGACTGCGCAGCTCGAGGATCTGCGAACCGATGTGCATGTGCAGTCCGCGCACGTCGAGCGCTGCCACGTCGAGGGCGCGGCGGAGCGCCGTCATCGCCTGCCCGCTGGCGATGTCGAAGCCGAACTTGCTGTCGACCTGGCCGGTGGCGATGTGGTCGTGGGTGTCGGGGCGCACCCCGGGCGAGACCCGCAGCAGGGCCCCCACCCGGCGGCCGCCGCGAAGGGTGGCGAGCACCTCGAGCTCGTGCTCGGAGTCGACGACGAGATGGCCGATCCCCGCCTCGAGGGCAGCGTCGAGCTCGGCCTCCGACTTGTTGTTCCCCGGGAAGGCGACGCGGGCCGCGGGCAGCCCGCCCCGGAGCACGATGTCCAGCTCGCCGCCGCTGACGACGTCGGCGCCGCAGTCCTCCTCGACGAGGATGCGCACCATGGCGGGGGAGATGTAGGCCTTGGCGCTGTAGAGGACGTCACCGCCCGGCGCCCAGCCGCGGACCGCCCGCCGGTAGGCGCGCAGGCGGCCGCGGATGGTGGCCTCGTCGAAGACATACAGCGGGGTGCCGTAGCGCTCGGCGAGGTCGACGAGGTCGCAGCCCCCGACGCTGAGGTTGCCGGCGGCCGACCGCCCGGCGGTGTCGGGAAGCATGGCCGCCACTCTAACTCGGGGGGCTGCGCTCCCCTGTCAGCCTTAGGCTCCTGTGGGTGCAGATCTCCGGGTACACTCAGGGGGCGTCTCCGGCCACGGTGCGCCCCACCTCGTGACCGACGCAGTGGAAGCGGCCGCGGCACTCCAAGAAAAGGAGGACCATGCCCATGCCCGATTCGAGTACACCCTCCGTCCCGACCAGCGCCATGGTGAGCAGCTGACCGCCGGGAGTTCTTCAGAACCAGGAGGCGCAGACCGCAACTTCGTCAGGCGGCGGTCGTTCACTATCGCGCCATACAGGGCGCCGGGCTCGGCCCGGCGTCCTGTTCTTTTTCAGCCGAAGTGGGCGGTGATCTCCTGGGCCTCGCGCGTCGCCACCGGCGGCGCCGGGACGATCTCGTCGCGTTCGATCCAGCCGGTGACACCGCGGTCGGTGCGCACGTGGACGAAGGCGCCCTCGTGGCCGAACGAAAACAGCGGCGTGGCGGTGTGCACCGCCTCGCTGCGCGTGGCGTCACGGCGGGGCTCGGTGAAGAGCAGGTACGGGGTGCCGGCCCAGGAGGCCACCAGGGTCACCGGCCCGTCGGGGAAGTGGCGGTCGCGGTAGATGGTGCGGCGATCCCGGTTGCCCCGGCTCAGCAGCTGCACCAGCTGCAGACCGCGCGGCACCGCGCCGCGGCCGGCGCTCGCCTCGACGCTCACCTCGGTCCCGGCGCTGACCTCCCGTGCGGTGCAGGTCACCCAGCGCGGCCGGCGCACCCGCTTCGACCACTGGCCGAACAGGCCGAGCCGCTCGACCTCGAGCGCCCGGGCGCTGTCCGGCCCGGTCACCTCGTATCGGAACGGCGGGGTGCCGACCATCTGCTCGAACACCGAGAAGACCTCGCGCGGAGGCGCCGCGGCGATGAACTGCCAGCCGTGGCGTCGGCGCGCCAGATGACCCGGGTCGTCGGTCGAGGTGGCCATGGCTCGGATTGTACGGATTGCCCGGAGCCCGGCCGCGCGCGCCGTTTAATGGCGCGATGCCGCATCTGAGCACCGCCGGGGTCTCGGCTCCGGGAGTTCGCGCCGCCATCGAGGACGACCGGAGGCGCTGGGACGCATTCGTCCTCGGGGCCGCGGGCGGAAACCTGCTCCAGACCTGGGGCTGGGGGGAGCTGAAGCGCGAGTACGGCTGGGAGGCCGACCGGCTCGTCGACGCCGGCGAGGACGGCGCCATCCGCGGGGCGCTCCAGCTGCTGAGCCGGCCCGGGCTGGGGGGCGCGGTCGGCTTCGCCTACGCCCCGCGCGGACCCGCCGTGCCCGAGGGCGAGGGCGGCGTGGCCACGGCGGTGGCGCTGATCCGCGCCGCGCAGCGGCTGGCGCGGCGACGGCGGGCGCTGGTGCTCAAGCTCGACCCGGAGTGGCGGCTCGACGATCCCGGCGCCGCGGCGATCATCGGCGCCACCGGGCTGCGCGACAGCGCCTATGACGTGCAGCACCGGCTGACCTATGTGGTCGACCTCGCCGGCGGCGCCGCGGCGGTGCTCGAACGGGTGAAGGCGAGCACCCGGCGGCACATCCGCCGCGCCCAGGCCGGTGGGGTGAGCGTCGAGGTGCGCCGCGACCCGGACGCCGCGGCGGCGTTCCATCCCCTGCTCGAGGCCACGGTCCGGCGCAACGGCTTCGTCGCCCGCGATGCCGGCTATCACCGCGCGCTGCTGCGCCGTCTGGCGGAGAGCTGCCCGGTCGCGACCCTGCTCGCCCGGGTCGACGGCGTGGCGGTGTCGGGGATGGTCGCGGTCGCGGCGGGGACACGCCTGATCTACCTCTTCGGCGGCAGCACCCTCGAGCGCGCCGAGCTCCAGCCGACCTACCTGCTCCACTGGCGGGCGATCGAGTGGGGCCTCGCCGAGGGCTGCGGCGTCTACGACATGTGGGGCGTTCCCAACCACGAGGATCCTGCCGCACCGGGCGCGGGCTACTTCGAGTTCAAGCGCCGCTGGAACGGCGAGGTGGTCCGCCACCACCGCTGCCAGGACGCGCCGCTGTGGCCCCGGCTGGGCCCCCTTCCCCGCCTGGCGGAGCGGCTGGCGCTGCGCGGGCGCCCCCTGCTGACCTGAGCCGGCGGCTGACCGCCTGCCCGCAGCGGCTATCGTCCGCCGCGACGTGGACATCAATGCCCTCCTGACCTACGGCTTCCTCGCCGTGGTCGCGCTCGTCGCCCAGGCCGCCGAGCGCTCCGGCACCGAGCCGCGACGGGACCCGGCGGCGCCACGGGGCATGATCACCACGCTCGACGTCGCCCGGGTGCTGGTCGTCTTCGTCGTCATCTACGCGATGCTGCTGGGGCTGACCGAGATCGCCGACCGCCACGGCGGCGGCAGCGTCGTTGACGGCGCCCTGCAGCTCGTCGCCGGGGGGATCGCGGTGCTGCTGATCCTCACCGGGTGGGACCGCATCCCCGGCCTGCGTGGGCTCCGACCACGGGCGCCGATCTCCTGGCTGGCGCTCTCGCTCTACCTCCTGGCCCTCGCCCACAACCTCGCGCCCACCTCGGGGTCGACGAGCGTGGCCGACACCGTGTCGAAGCCCCAGACCACCTCCGACCTGGTGTTCGGGCAGATCCCCTTCGTCATGCTGGCGATCGCCTCCGTCGGCCCGGGGGTGCGACGCAACGCCCGGCAGACCCTCGAGCGCCTCGGCCTGCTGCCCCTGCGCCCGCAGTGGTGGCTGCTCGGGATCGTCGTCGGCATCGTGGTGGTCAAGGGTGGGAGCCACGTCTACGACCTGGTGAACTCGCTGACCCCGGCCGACTGCCAGGCCCAGCAGGAGAAGGTGTTCCAGCACCTCGCCGGCCCGGCCCGCCACTGGTACGCCCAGCTCGCCATCGGCGTCGCTGCCGGGACCGGGGAGGAGCTGCTCTTCCGCGGCGCCCTGCAGCCCCGGGTCGGGATCCTCCTCGCCTCGCTCCTCTGGGCGAGCTTCCACCTCCAGTACACCTGCCACGGGCTGCCCTCGGCCTCGAACCTCTACATCCTGCTGCTCGGCCTGGTCTTCGGCGCCCTGCGCAAGTGGTTCGGGCTCGGATCAGCGATGGCCGCCCACATCGCCTACGACTCCACGATCCTCCTCGGCTTCTGAGAGCGTCACCCGATAGGCGGCGCACATCGCCTCGAACCGCGCCAGGGTGTGCCCGTCGAGCAGGTGGCGGTGGCGATCGATGAGCGGCGCCAGCTCCTCCCGCAGATACCGCCCCCGCGCCATCCACTGGAAGTAGCTCCGCCCACCGTGGTGGTACGGCCCGTAGAGCGCCCCACCCGGAAAGGTGCGCTCCAGCCACCGGAACAGCCCCTCGTGCCGGGTGTGCATCCGCAGCGTGATCTGCGGCTGCCGCCCGTCCCCCCCGAAGCTCCCCTCACCGGCGAGCAGCCCGAGCAGAAACCCCACCTCGAGATCGGGAACCGCCGCCATGAGCCGGGAGTGTCCGCCCTGCGTTGTTTCACCGTCAAGACCCTCGCGTCGGGTCGGCTCGTCGCCAGGAGCGCCTTCGTGGGGGCGCGGATGGCGGGGCGGCACCCCCGGAGGGACGCCGGCGATCGCTGCGCGATCGACTCGGCTCGGAGCTCGCCGCGGGGGTATACGGCTCGCTACGCCCCCTCCGGGGATGCCGCCCCACCATCCGCTGCGCTTCGACGCACGCGCGGGAGGGCCCGCGCCGCTCGTCCACCAAGAAGAGGTGCGGTCGCTTGGTTGTTTCACCGTCATGTTTCCCGTGAAACGCGGCGGGCTGCCTCGTCCATCCCTTCC
>DATARS010000113.1:0-9476 GCA_036269455.1 Candidatus Dormiibacterota bacterium
CGCGCGTCTACCGATTCCGCCATCCGCGCTGGGCCGGATCCCGCTGTCCGGGACGGGCGGACCGGGAGTCTAGCACCGGTGCTCGGGGCCCCCGTTGCAGGTTCGTGACGACCTCCTTCGACCTATTGCCAGATCCACCGATCACCCGTAGGATGGCCCGAACAGGGGGTGCGACTCCGGCGGGGGCCGGGCACCCGGCAACATCCGCGGCGACGTGGACCACGCACGGCCACGCCACCGCCGGCCCAGGAGGTGTGTGGATGGAGCCGATTCACTTGGCCGCAACGGCCGAGGACCCGCAGCAGGTCGTTGCGAAGATTGAGCAGAGGGCGCTCCGGTTGTCAGCGCTTCTGCGGGAGATCGACAACCACCCGATCGAGCTGGCCGGAAACTTCCGTAGCCAGCTCGATGACGTTCTGGAGCTCCTCGCCTGCCGGGTGGCGGCGACCCGGGCGCTCCTCGGACACCGGGCCTCGCTGCTGAACGCGACCGAGACCCTGGCCTAACGGGTCGGTCAGGAGGAGACGGCCGAAGCAGCCGGCCGTCTCCTCCGCCGCCGGGCGATCGCAGTCAGACCTGCGAGCGCGCCCGCCGCCGGCGGCCCGGTCATCGCCGCCGCCCTCGCCGTCCCCGCCGGGGCGGCGCCGCCACACGCCGAGGCGCTGTGGACGTGGCCGATCACCAGGTCGACGCCGCCGCCGGTGATGTGCACCGCGTTGACCGTGAGCCCGCGGCCCGCAGCGTCGGGGATCTCCTCGTCGAGGACGGCGAGCATCGCCGTGGGGAAGCCGGCGGCCTGGAACACCAGCCGGGTGCCGGGGGCCGGCCGGACCGGGCCGGCGACGAGCTGGAGGCCGCCGACGCTCAGATCGCGGACGCTGGCATGGCCGCTGGGCTTCGCGATGCAGCCCTGGGTGACCGACTCCGCGGCGACGCCGTCGGCGACCAGGCCGAGCCCGGCGACGACGACCCGCAGGCCGGTGGTGCACGACGCCGCCGCGGGCGGGGCGAGGGCGCCGGTCTCGAAGCCCGCCGGGGGCGTCCCGGGCCCGCAGTCGGGGTGCTGGCCGGCCGCGGTGGTGGCGAGGGTGCTGCTGCCGCCGAGGCTCAGCTCGTCGAGGCCCGGGGGACACGCGGCCCCGCCGCCGCCGCACCCCGCCGCCGACGAGCGGCTGGTCGGCGGACCGGCGGAGGACGCCGAGGCCGAGGCTGGCGCCACCGGTCCCAGGGAGAGGTCGGACCGGTTCGGCAGGAAGCCGAGGGTTCCCTGGAGGGCGTAGGCGTCGCCGACGGCCTGGGTCGCCCGCGGGGGCGCCGGGATCACCGGACCGCCACCGAGGCCTCCGGTGCCGGGAAGGGTGCCGGCGCCGGCGATGAGCCCGCCGGAGCCCGACGGGGAATAGGTCGACGCGGGCGGCAGGGTTGACCCCGTCGGGGGTGCAGCGCTCGGCTCGGGGCTGGGCGCCGGGGCGGGGGCCGGAGCCGTGCCCGACGACGTCGGCGCCCGGCTGACCACCGGGGTGTGCTGGAGGATGCTGATCGCCGGGAGCGCGAGCACGCCGGCGGCGGCGAGCACGGCTCCCCCGGCGACGGTCGCGGTGGCGGAGGCCGCCTGGCCGCCCCAGCGCGAGAGCGTGCCGACGAAGGGCGCGAGCAGCGGCAGCTGTCCCAGCCAGGCGGCGAATCCCAGACCGCGCCAGAGCCGGCCGAGCGAGATGTTGAGGAAGGCGCGGCAGACCGTCGGATCGAACTGGGTGCCGGCGTTGCGCACCAGCTCCTCGCGGGCCGCGACCGCGGTCATCGTCTTCTTGTAGGGACGCGCCGCGGTCATGGTCTCGAAGCAGTCGGCGACGCACACGATGCGGCCGCCGAGCGAGATCTCCTCGCCCTTCAGCCCGCGCGGGTACCCCGTGCCGTCGTAGTGCTCGTGGTGCTGCTCGGCGGCGAGCTTCCAGTCGCCGAGCCAGGAGTGGAGCGGGCCGAGCAGCCGGGCCGCGGTCTCGGGGTGGCGGCGCAGCTGCACCCATTCGTCGTCGTCGGGACGCCCCGGCTTGTTGAGGATCGCCGCCGGCACCTCGAGCTTGCCGATGTCGTGGAGCAGCGCGGCCCAGCGGAGCCGGTAGCGGTCCTCCTCGGGGACGCGCATCTCCTCGGCGATCATGTCGGCGAAGATCCGCACCCGCTCGGAGTGCCCCCGGGTGCGGCCGTCGTGGACGGTGAGCGAGGCGATCAGGGTGAGCACCGTGACCGCGCCGCGGTTGGCGGGGTCGTCGGGGTCGCGCTCGACGGCGCGCTCGAGCTCGGCGGTGAGCTCCTTCACCCTGCCGCGGCCGCGCGCCACCTTGAAGCGCCGCGGGGCGCGGTCGGGGAAGAGCATCGAGAGCTGGAGCAGCGCCACCAGGGGCAGCGCCCGCCGGCAGAGCCGGTCCGCGACGAGGAAGACGGCGAGGCTGATCCCCAGCACCCCGATCCACCAGAGCACCTGGTGGCCCCGGTCGACGGGGGTGGGGAATCTCCGCGAGAGGAGGATCGAGACCACGAGGGTGAGGGCGATGGGGACGAGGAAGATGAGCAGACGCAGGCAGAAGGCGACCCTCGGCCGTCTTCGCCAGCGCTGCGCGGCCGCGGGATCGCGGCGGTCCTTCTCACTCATGCGCTCTTCCTGCCCGGTCCCGGCCGGCCGGCTCATTTGACCACGCCTGCGGCATCATGCACACCCGTGAGCGCGATCGACGATCTGGTCTGGAAGAGCAACCTCCACACCCTCGGCCACGGCGCCGCGGGCCACGGCAGCCCCGCGTCGGGGGTGGCGATCGTCGCCTGCATGGACGCGCGGCTCTGCGTCGAGCGCCTCCTCGACCTGCGCCCCGGCGACGCCCACGTGCTCCGCAACGCCGGCGGCATCGTGAGCGAGGACATGCTGCGCTCGCTCACCCTCTCGCAGCGGCTGCTCGGCACCCGTGAGGTGATGCTCATCCACCACACCGACTGCGGAATGGTGAAGTTCCGCGACGAGGAGCTCGCCGCGCAGATCGCCGCCGAGGTGGGCAGCCGTCCCCCCTTCGCGCTCGGCGCCTTCGCCGACGCCGAGGAGGACGTGCGCCGCAGCATCGCCGCCGTGCGCGAGTGCCCCTACCTCCCTCACCGCGACGAGGTGCGCGGCTTCATCTACGAGGTGGAGACGGGGAGGCTGCGCGAGGTCGCCTAACCGGCGACGACGAAGTTGACGATCCGGTCGGGGACGGCGATCACCTTGCGCACCTGCCTGCCCTCGAGGAGCGCGGCGATCTTCGGCAGCGCGCGGGCACGCCGCTGCAGCTCGGCCGCGTCGAGACCGGCGTCGACCTCCATGCTGTCGCGCGGCTTGCCGTTGACCTGCACTCCGATGCTGACCTGCCGCGCCGCGACCAGCTCGGGGTCGTGCTCCGGCCAGCCGGAGTCGTGGATCGAGCGGGTGTGCCCGAGTCGCTCCCACAGCTCCTCGGTGATGTGCGGGGCGAGCGGCGCCAGCAGCTGGAGCAGCGTCTCGGCGTCGACGCGCCGCGCCGTGCCCTCGTCGGCCTCACGGCCGAGCGCGTGCGAGTACTCCATGAGGAAGGAGATCGCGGTGTTGTAGGCGAGCTCGGCGTAGCGCTCGCCGACGGTGGCGATCAGCCGGTGGCGACGGCGCTCGCGCTCATCGTCCCGCTGCTGCCCGTGGGCCTGCTGGGTGACCCGCCACACCCGGTCGAGGAAGCGCGAGACCCCCTTGATGCCGTCGTCGCGGAAGTCGCCGCCCTCGGTGTAGGGGCCGAGGAACATCAGGTAGATGCGCACGGTGTCGGCGCCATGACGGTCGAGGTACTCGTCGGGGTTGACGACGTTGCCCTTGCTCTTCGACATCTTGGCGCCGTTGCGGATGATCAGCCCGTGGGCGCGGAAGCGCTTGAACGGCTCCGGGTCCGGCACCAGCCCCACCTCGTGGAGGGCCCGCATGACGAACCGCGAGTACATGAGGTGCAGCACCGCGTGCTCGTTGCCGCCGATGTACATGTCCACCGGCAGCCAGCGGAAGGTGCGGTCGCGGTCGAAGGGGCGGTCGTCGAACTCGGTCGACGGGTAGCGCAGGTAGTACCAGGCGGAGTCGAGGAAGGTGTCGCTGACGTCGGTCTCGCGGCGCGCGGGCTCGCCGCACACCGGACAGGGGACGTTGACCCACTCCTCGTTGGCGGCGAGCGGCGAGGTTCCCGTCCCCAGCGGCCGGAACTCCTCGACCTCGGGGAGGAGCACGGGGAGCTGGTCGTACGGCACCGGGACCGCGCCGTGGGTCGGGCAGTGGATGATCGGGATCGGCGGGCCCCAGTAGCGCTGGCGGGAGATCAGCCAGTCGCGCAGCCGGTACTGGACGGTGGCGTCGCCGCGGTCGAGGTCGCGGAGGCGCTCGATGACGCGCAGCTTCCCCTCCGCCGACGGGGTGCCGTCGAGATCGGCGGAGTTGAGCATCGGACCGTCGCCGGTGTACGGCTCGACGTCGATGTCCTCGCCGCCGCCGATCACCTCGACGATCCGCAGGCCGTGGGCCCTGGCGAACTGCCAGTCGCGGGTGTCGTGGGCGGGCACCGCCATGATCGCGCCAGTGCCGTAGCCGCCGAGCACGTAGGGGGCGGCCCAGACCGGCAGGTGCTCGCCGGTGAGCGGGTGGATCGCGTGCGCGCCGAGGTCGATGCCGACCGAGAAGTCGGGCTCGTCGCCGGCCGCCGGCAGGGTCGACCGCCACCGCTCGACGGCGTCGGCGCGGTCGGGCGCGACGAAGTCGCCGAGCCGCGGATGGTCGGCGCCGATCACCAGGAAGGTGGCGCCGTAGAGGGTGTCGGGCCGGGTGGTGAAGACGGTGACGTCGGCGCGCGCGCAGCCGCCGAGGTCGAAGCGGACGGTCGCCCCCTCGCTGCGACCGATCCAGTTGCGCTGCGCGGTGACGGTGCGCTCCGACCAGTCGAGGGTGTCGAGCGCCTCGAGCAGCTCCTTCGCGTAGCGGGTGATCTTCAGGAACCACTGCCTGAGCACGCGCTGCTCGACGATGCTGTCGCAGCGCTCGCACCTCCCGTCGATCACCTGCTCGTCGGCGAGCACGGTGAGGCAGGAGGGGCACCAGTTGACCGGCCCCTCGCGCTGCTCGGCGAGCCCCATCTCGAAGAGCCGCAGGAAGATCCACTGGGTCCAGCGGTAGTACTCGGGGTCGGTGGTGTCGACCTCGTGGTCCCAGTCGAACATCGCGCCGAGCCGCTTGAGCTGCCGCTCGCGGAAGTGGGCGACGTTGCGCGGGGTCATCCGCGCGGGGTGCTCGCCGTTCTTGAGCGCAAAGTTCTCGGTGTGGATGCCGAAGGCGTCGAAGCCCATCGGCTCGAAGACGGTGTCGCCGAGAAGCCGGCGGTAGCGTCCGTAGATGTCGGCGCCGGTGAAGGCGTAGACATTGCCGACGTGGAGCCCCTCCGCCGACGGGTAGGGGAACATCATGAGGTTGTAGAAGGGCTGGGCCGGGGTGTCGAGGTCGGTGCGGTGGGCGCCCGTCTCCTCCCAGCGGCGACGCCACTTGTCCTCGACCGCGGCGGCGTCGTAGGCGTCCAGGGGGTGCGGGGTCGGGAGGGGCTCGGTGGTGCTCATTGCGTCCGTGGTGAACGGGGGTTTGGCGAGCGCACAGAGTAGCGCCTGATCAGCGCCCGGGGTGGGGATCTGGCGAGATCGTGACGATGGGAACAGACCCTAGACTCGGCGCGGGATGACCGTACCCGACGCTCCGCCGTTGCAATCGCCGGCCGCCGCCGGCCCGCTCGCGTGGGCCGCGCGGCTTCTCGAGGGCGAGGCCGCCGCCGGCCGGCTGCGCCGCCCCCGCCGGCGGCTGGGGGGCAGCGGGCCGGTCGCCGAGGTGGACGGCCGGCCGGTGGTGGTCTTCTCCTCGAACGACTACCTGGGGCTCGCCGCCGACTCCCGGGTGCGCCGGGCGGCGGCGGAGGCGGCGGTCGCCGAGGGCGTCGGCTCCACCGGCTCGCGCCACCTCAGCGGCTGCCACGCCGCGATCGAGGAGCTCGAGGCCGAGATCTGCGCCTTCGAGGGCGCGCCCGCGGCGACGATCGCGCCGAGCGGCTACGCCGCCAACGTGGCGCTGCTCCAGGCCCTCGGCGGCCCCGACGCCGTGGTCTACAGCGACGAGCGCAACCACGCCTCGCTGATCGACGGCTGCCGGCTCGGCCGCGGCGCGGTCGAGGTGTACCGCCACCGCGACCTCCACGACCTCGCCCACCGGCTCGCCCGGGCCGGTGGCCGGCGGCCGGTGATCGCCAGCGACACGGTCTTCTCGATGGACGGGACGGTGGCGCCCGTGGCCGGGCTGGTCGAGCTCGCCGAGCGCCACGGCGCCTGGCTGGTGCTCGACGAGGCCCACGCCACCGGGGTGCTCGGCCCGGGCGGCCGGGGCGCCGCCGCCGAGGCGTGCGTCGACCCTCGCCATCCCCAGGTGGTGCGGACCGTCACCCTCTCCAAGGGGCTCGGCGCCCAGGGTGCGGCGGTCTGCGGCGACCCGGCGGTGCGCCAGCTGCTGCTCCAGCGCGGCCGGGCGTTGATCTTCTCGACCGCCCTCCCCCACCCCACCGTCGCCGCCGCCCGGGCCGCGCTGCGGGTGCTGGCGGAGGAGCCCGAGCGCGTCGATCGCCTGCGCCGCGCGACCGCCCGGCTGCGCACCGCGCTGGCGCCGCTCGAGCCGTCGGGACGGTTCGACATCCCGGTGCTGCCCATCCCCGCCGGCGCCGAGGACCGGGCGGTCGCCCTCGAGGCGGCGCTGCTCGAGCGGGGCATGCTCGTCCAGGCGGTGCGCCCGCCGACGGTGCCCGCCGGCACCTCTCGGCTGCGCATCGCGGTGTCGGCGGCGCACACCGACGCCCACCTCGATGCCCTCGCCGCCACGCTGCTCGAGGTGGTGCGGTGACCGCCCGCCTGCTCGGCGTGGTCGGGACCGACACCGAGGTGGGGAAGACGGTGGTCGCCGCCCTCGTCGCCGCCGGGCTCGCAGCCCGGGGGTTGTCGGTGGCGGCGGTGAAGCCGCTGGCCAGCGGGGTCCCCTCGGGGTCGACCGGAGACGACGCCGCCCTCCTCGCGCTGGCGACCGGTGCTGCCGCGGCAGCGGACTGCGCGATGCTCGAGTTCGAGCTGCCGCGCTCGCCCCTCGCCGCCGCCCGGGCAGAGGGCCGCGCGGTCGACATCGACGCGCTCGAGGCCGAGATTCGCCGCCGCGCCGGCGTGGAGGGGCTCGACCTGCTGGTGGTCGAGGGCGTCGGTGGGGTGCTGGTGCCGCTCACCGAGCGGGCGACGGTCCGCGACCTGATGCGCCGCCTCGGCGCGCCGGTGCTGGTCGCGGGCCGCTCCGGGCTGGGGACGATCAACCACTGCGCGCTCACCGTCGACGCCTGCCGCTCCGCGGGGCTGGCGGTGGTCGGAGTGGTGCTCGGCGACGTCGCCGGCGACGTGGATCCCGTGCTCGCCGCGGAGAACGCGGCGCAGATCGCCGCGCAGTGCGGGGTGCGGGTGCTCGGCGTCCTCCCCCACCTCCGCGCCGCCTCGCTGACCAGCGCCGACGCCATGGCCGTCGAGGCCGAGCGGCACCTCGACCTCGACGGGGTGCTCGCCGGGCTGGCCGACCCGGTCGACGAGGCCGAGGTGGTGCAGCTCGACCGCGCCCACGTGTGGCATCCCTTCACCCAGACCTCGGAGTGGCTGACCGAGGAGCCGCTGGTGATCCGCGACGGCGAGGGCTGCCGGATCCGCGACGCGCGCGGCCGTGTCTATCTCGACGGCATCTCCAGCCTCTGGGCCACCGTCCACGGCCACGCCCACCCCCGGCTCGACGCCGCGCTGCGCGAGCAGGCGGGGCGGATCGCCCACTCGACCTTCCTCGGCCAGACCCACGAGCCCGGCGTCCGCCTCGCCGCCGAGCTCGCCGCGGCCGCCCCCGGCGACCTCGGCCGTGTCTTCTACTCGGAGGCCGGCGCGGCGGCGGTCGAGGTGGGGCTGCGCGTCGCCCTGCTCGCCCAGCGACTGCGCGGCGAGACCCGGCGCACCCGCTTCCTCTCTCTCGAGGAGGGCTACCACGGCGACACCGCGGGGGCGGTGAGCGTCGGCCGATCCGAGCCCTTCCACCGCGGCCTCGACCCGCTCCTCTTCGAGGTGGTGCGGTCGCCCCCGCCCCAGCTGATCCGGACCCGGCGCGGCGGAGGCTCGGCGGACGCCGGCGAGCGCGAGTCGCTCGACGCGCTGCGCCGGGCGATCGCCGCCGAGGGCGACCGCCTCGCCGCGGTGGTCGTCGAGCCCCGCGTCCAGGGTGCCGCCGGGATCTGGACCCACTCCGACGAATGGCTGCGCGCCGTCGCCGGCGAGGCGCGCGGCTGCGGGGCGCTGCTGCTCTGCGACGAGGTGGCCACCGGCTTCGGCCGCACCGGCGACCTCTTCGCCTGCGGCGGCGCCGGCGTCGAGCCCGACATCCTCACCCTGGGCAAGGGCCTGAGCGGCGGCTACCTCCCGCTCTCGGCGACGATCGTCTCCGACCGGCTGTTCGAGCTCTTCACCGGCCCGTACAGCGACCACCGCACCCTCTACTACGGGCACACCTTCACCGCGAATCCGCTCGCCTGCGCCGTCGCCCGCGCCTCGCTCGCCCTCTTCGACGAGGAGGACACCCTGGCGCGCAGCCGCGCCCTCGGCCGCCGCCTCGGCGAGCGCCTCGAGGAGGTCGCCGACCTCCCCGGCGTCACCGAGGTGCGCCGCCGCGGGGTGATGTGCGGCATCGAGCTCGGCGGCGGCGCGCTCGACCGCCCCTTCGACCCCGCGCTCCGCATCGGCCGCCAGGTCATCCTCGCCGCCCGCCGCCGCGGCGTCATCGTCCGCCCCCTCGGCGACGTGGTGGTCCTCAACCCGCCCCTGGTGATGACCGACGCCGAGGCGGACCTCCTCGTCGAGGCGGTCGCGGACTCGATCGTGGAGGTCGTGTCACGCCTTCCCGCCCCCACGGCGGCCCGTTGATAGGATGGGCGCCCCCGGGAGCCCCTCGCCGACGTAGCTCAGTGGTAGAGCAGCCGCCTCGTAAGCGGCAGGCCGGGAGTTCGAACCTCCCCGTCGGCTCCGGGATGCCCGTCTGAGGCAGTTTTGCCTTGGTGGCTAACAAGTTTCGATGTTCGCTGCCGACCATCGGAACACGCCCTCCGAGGCCCCGAAAACCCGCGAGATAACCGTCCTCACTGCTCAGGAAAGAAAAGTTCACGATCCTTGCCTGAGGAACTCCAGCGGCGAGGCCCTCCGCGGAGAACGCTGCTCAGGGCCGTCTCCGTCGGGTGACCGGCATGTTGCGAGTCGCCGGTCCCCCATTGCTCGGCCGCGAACCGCGCCTCCGAAACGCGCTCCGGGCGCCTCCGGCATACTGACCCCCGCGCGAGGAAGGAGGAGGTGTCGCCGTG
>DATARS010000114.1:0-6828 GCA_036269455.1 Candidatus Dormiibacterota bacterium
GAAGCGCTGGCGGCGCGCCACCGCGGCCAGCGCCCGCTCGATCTCCCGCTCGAGGTCGGCGGGCAGCTCGACGTCCAGCATGATGCCGCAGCCGCTGCACACGAGATGATGGTGGTGACCGAGCAGGTCCTCGGCGAGCTCCTCGTCGAGCGAGGAGAAGAGAAGCGGGCGGAAGGCGAGGGCGACGACGAGGACGATCACCGCCGCGGCGACCTGGGTGATGACGACCTCGGTGGCGCTGATGCCGAGGACGTCGCCGACGAGCACCGGCACCGCCTCCACGGCGTTCGAGAGCCGGAGGAAGAGCAGGCCCAGCCCCAGCGTCCCGGTGAGCACGATGCCGACCACCACGTCGCGGCCGCGCTCGCGCTTCGCCAGCGCGCCGATGAGCAGCGCCCCGGCACCGTCCACGGCGAGCAGGCCGACGAGCGGGTCGACGCCGGCCACCAGGGCGCCGGTGGCGCCGGCGAACCCCATGAGCGAGAGCGAGTGGCCGGCGAAGCTGAGGCCGCGCAGCACCACGAAGTAGCCGACCACGCCGGCGACGATGGCGGCGGCCGTTCCCGCCACGAAGGCGCTGCGCATGAACTGGTAGGTGAGGAGCTGGTTGAGGTCGTCGAGCGGATTCGCCGAGAAGGGGGTGTCGGTGAGGGTGGAGGCGAGGGGCAGCATGCTCAGCCCTCGGCGGATGCGGCGAGCCGGGGCACCGGTCGGCGCCGGGCCGGCATCACCCCCGAGGTGAGCAGGCGCACCCCGAGGTAGCCGAGCGTCGACAGCGAGGTGATGAAGAAGCTCGCCGGGTAGGGCAGCCAGAAGGCGAGCGCAAGGCCGCCCCAGGTGACGGCGAGGGCGATCACCACGGAGAGCAGCACCGAGAGCCCCGGCCGGCCGGTCAGCCGCTGGGCGGTCGCCGCCGGGGCGATCAGCAGGGCGACGGCGAGCAACGCGCCGATCACCTGGGTGGCGGCGGCAACGGCGATCGCGAGGACGAGCAGGAAGGCGATCGCGACCCCACGTACCGACACCCCCCGCGCCTCCGCAAGCTCGTCGTCGAGCGAGGCGAAGAGCAGCGGGCGGAACATCGCGGTGAGAGCGGCGAGCGCGATCAGCGCACCCACCGCCACCACGACCACGTCGCGGGTGCTGAGCGCGAGGATGGCCCCGAAGAGCAGTGCGTAGGTCTCGTTGGAGTAGCCCGAGTAGAGGCGGAGGAAGAGGAGCCCCATCCCCAGGGTGAGCACCAGGATCATGCCGATGACGACGTCGCGGCCACGGAGCCGCTCCTCGAGCGCGCCGAGGGCGACCGCCATCAGCGCGGTGAGACCGAGCAGCCCCACCACCGGGTTGAGCCCGACGACCACGGCTCCGGAGGCGCCGGCGAAGCCGACGTGGGTGAGGGTGTCGGCGCCGAAGGAGAGCCCGCGCAGCACCACGAAGACGCCGACGGCCCCGCAGAGCACCGCGGCGATGCCACCGGCGAGCAGGGCATGGCGCATGAACCCGTAGTACACGAGCTGGTGCCAGTCGCTGACCAGGTTCCAGGTGAAGTGCGAGTGGACCACCGCGAGGCTCAGTCGTGGTGCGAGTCGCGGTCGTCGAGGCCCACCACCACGATCCGGCCGCGGCTGTCGCGGATGACCTCGACGGGATAGTCGTAGAGGGCACTGAGGGTCTCGCCGGTGATCACCTCCTCGGGCCGCCCCGACACGACCCTGCCGCGGGCGATGTAGACGACGTGGTCGACGAAGGGCACCAGCGGATTGACGTCGTGGGCGACGAGAACGACGGTGATCCCCCGCTCCCGGGCGACGCGCGCGATCAGGGCGCTGATCACACCCTGGCTGCGGATGTCCAGGCTCGCGAGCGGCTCGTCGAGGAGCAGGATGCGGGGCTGCGTGACCAGCGCATGGGCGAGGAGCAGGCGCTGCTCCTCGCCGCCGCTGAGGCGGCCGACGGGACGGTCGGCGTATGCGCTCGCGCCCACCGCCTCCAGTGCCGCATCGACGAGCGCGGCCTTGCGACGAGTCGCCCCTCCGGGCAGGGGGAGTCCCCAGCGACTCCCGTCCACCCCCAGGGCCACGAGGTCGCGGGCCCGGACGTTGAGATCCGGGTCGAGGGAGCGGCGCTGGGGCACGTAGCCGACCTGGTGGCGCCCCCGGCGCGGGGCTCCGCCGAGGACCCCGACGGCGCCCTCGGTCAGCGGGTGGAGGCCGAGGAGGACGCGCAGCAGGGTGGTCTTCCCCGCCCCGTTGGGGCCGAGGACGACCACGAACTCGCCACGAGCCACCTCGAGGTCGGCATGGCGCCAGACGAACCGGTGCCCGTAGGCGACACCGGCGTCGTCGAGGTGCACGGCCGGGGCGTTCTCGCTCGAAAGGGCTGGGCGGGTCGGAGGCCCGTCCGCGAGGAGCGGGCCTCCGCCTGGTTGAAGGGAGGGTCCGTGGAGGGAAGCTTCCGGCCGCGCGGCCCCCGCACTCACCTGCCGGCCAGGGCCTTGGCGTTGAGCGCGTTGTAGAGCGTGTTGAGCTGCGCGAGCTGCCACTCCTGGAAGGCGGCGTCGGGAGGCTCGAGGGTCTCGCTCACGGCGACGACGGGGATGCCGTTCTGGGCGGCCATCTGCTTGATGGTGTTGGTCACGTCGGTCGACGTCTGAACGTTGTAGACGAGGACGGTGGCCTCCTTGGTCGTGATCGCCTGCTGGAAGGCGGCCACCGAATCGGCGGGCGGGTCGTTGCCCTCGGCCACCGCGTTCATGAACTCCGGCGGGCTCACCAGCGCCAGGCCGAGCGCGGTGGCCATGTATTCGAAGATGCTCTCCGTCGCGGCGATCTTCTGGCCCCCGAACTTCGACTTGATGGCCGCGATGCGGGCCGTGTACGGACCGAGTGCGGTGGTGAAGGCGCTGCGCTGCGCTGTGTAGTAGTCGCGGTCCGCGGAGTCGATCGACTTCAGGTCGGCGGTGATGCGGTCGGCGACCCTGACCACGTAGTCGGGGCTGTACCAGAAGTGCGGGTTGTCGCCCTCCTTCTTGCCGAGGAGATCGGCGACGGTGAACACCTTGCGCTTGCTGTTGGGATTGCCGGAGAGCAGCTTGTCCGCCCAGTTGTCGTAGCCGGCGCCGTTGAGGATCACGTAGTCGGCGGTGGCGAACGCGCGTGCGTCCGAGGTGTCGGACTCGTAGTCGTGCGGATCGGCGTTGGGGTCGCTGACCACACTCTTCACCGTCACCTGCGAGCCGCCCAGCTGGGTCGCGATGCTGCCCCAGAAGTTCTCGCCCGCGACCACATTCAGGTGCTTGCCGGACGGCTGCGACCCGTTCGACGAGCTGCTCGCGGTGCTTCCACAGGCCGACAACACCGCCGCGAGCAGAGCGATGCCGCTGGCCACCATCCCCCGGTGGCCACGCATGTGACCGGACGCCTCTCTGAACATGGGAGCCAATTCTACCGAGAACGGTTCCTGTTCACAACCGAGGGATCCCTGCGCCCGCACCCTCCCGCGCTCCGGGAACACTCACAGCATCCACGCCGTCCTGTCGAGCACCTACAGTATCGAGTTTGCTCTCGACCCTCGAACCGAGGAGGCGTCCTCATGGCCGTCCCGATCCACGCCGCCGCCCACCGCGGGGGCACCCTGGCCACCCGGCTGGCGCACTACGCCGCCATCGGGGTCGCCGGCGATCTGCTGGTCCGCGGGGCCTGCCGGCTGGGCCCCGGCCTCGGCCCCGCGGTCCACAGCCTCGCGGTGGGCTGCGTCGCCCAGGGGATCCGCCTCACCCGCAGCGTGGAGCGCGCCGCCGAGGGTGCCCGGCTGAGCGGCGGCGACCTGCTCGCCGAGGCGCGCGCACGGCTCGGGGAGGAGGCCCGGCCGCCCTCCGAGGCGAGCGCCGCCGCCGCCGCGGGCGGGCACGACGGCCACGAGCACTGAGGCGGAGCCGGGATGAGCGGCGCCGCCGCGGAGTGCATGCACGTCGCCGCCGGGCGCATCCGCTTCCTCGCCGCGGCGCTGCGCGGCGACCCCGCCCGCGCCGCCCACGTCGAGCACGAGCTGATACACCTGGCCTCGGTGCGGGCGGTGCGCACCCACCCGATCAGCGGCAACCTGGTCGTCTGGTTCGATCCCGCGCAGACGGGCGCTGCCGAGCTCCTCGCCGTCATCGAGCCGGCCCTGCAGGCTCCGCCGGTCGCCCTGGCGGAGCGGCCGTCCCCCCCGGGCGCGGGCGGCGCCATCGCCCGGCTCGTCGTCGGCGGCGTCGCCCTCGCCGTGCTCGCGGTCCGCCGCCTTCTGCTCCGCCACCCTCCGCTGCTCTCCGGCCGTTCCTCCACGGTCGCCTCCGTCGTCACGCTGGTGACGGGATATCCCTTCTTCCGGGGCGCGGCGCGCAGCCTGACCCGGCGGTCACCGGGGGGCACCGACGCGCTGGTCACCGCCGCCACCGTGGCCAGCCTGCTGCTGCGCGAGAACGTCGTGGCGCTCACCGTCCTCTGGCTGCTGAACATCGGGGAGTTCCTCCAGGAGCTCACCCTGCGCCGCACCCGCCGCGCCATCCAGGACCTGCTCAGCCTCGGCGACGAGACCGTCTGGGTGGTGGTCGGTGGTGAGGGGGCGGGGGTGGAGGTCCAGGCGGCGCTGGCGTCGGTCGCCGCCGGCGACGTGGTCGCCGTGTACGCGCCCTGCACCCTGCCCGTGGACGGGGAGGTGGTGAGTGGCGAGGCGGTGGTCGGCGAGGCCGCGGTCACCGGCGAGTCGATGCCCGTGTACAAGTCCCCGGGGGCCGAGGTCTTCGCCGGCACCCTGCTCCAGTCCGGGTCCCTGCGGGTGCGGGCCACCCGCACCGGCCGCGACACCGCCGTCGGCCGCATCATCCAGCGCGTCGAGGTGGCCCAGGCCGACCGGGCGCCGATCCAGACGGTGGCGAGCACCTTCTCGCGACGCTTCGTCCCCACCTCGTTCGCACTCGCCGGGCTCACCTGGCTGGTGACCCGCGATGCGGCGCGGGCGATGACCATGCTGCTCATCGCCTGCCCGTGCGCCGCCGGGCTGTCGACACCGACGGCGATCAGCGCCGCCATCGGTAACGGCGCCCGCCGCGGCATCCTCATCAAGGGCGGAACCCACCTCGAGAGCGCCGGCCGGGTCAGCGCGGTGGTGCTCGACAAGACCGGGACGCTCACCGTCGGCCGCCCGCTGGTCACCAGCGTGGTGGTCACCGGTGGTGAGGGCTGGACCCCCGAGCAGGTGCTCGCCTACGCGGCGTCGAGCGAGATCCACGTGCGCCATCCGCTCGCCGAGGCGGTGGTGCGCCACACCGCCGAGTGCCGCATCGAGATCCCCGTCCACGAGGAGTGCGAGGTGCTGCTCGGCCAGGGGGTGCGGGCCGACCTCCACGGCAACCGCCTGCTCGTCGGCAGCCCGCAGCTCCTGGCCGACGACGGCGTGGAGATGACCGCGCCGGCGACGGAGTGGCTCGAGCGCATGCGCGCCGCCGGCGAGATCGTCATCTGCCTGGCGCAGAACCGCGTCCTGGTCGGGCTCATCGGCGTCACCGACACGGTGCGGCCGGAGTCGGCGCAGGTTCTCTCCGAGCTGCGCGCCCTGGGGGTGCGGCGCATCGTCATGCTCACCGGCGACGCCCCGGGCACGGCCGCGGCGGTGGCGGCGAAGCTCGGCATCGAGGAGTGGCACGCCCAGGTGCTGCCCGAGGACAAGCTCGCCGTGGTGCGCCGCCTCCAGGAGGAGGGTCACGTCGTCGCGATGGTCGGCGACGGCACCAACGACGCCCCCGCGCTCGCTCTCGCCGACGTGGGCATCGCGATGGGCCTCGGCGGCACCGACGTCGCCGTCGAGACCGCCGACGTCGCCCTCGCCGCCAGCCGGCTGACCGAGGTCGCCTCGGTGCTGCGCCTGGGCCGCCACACCCTGCGGGTGATCGGCCAGAACTACGGTCTCGCCATCGGCGTCAACTCGCTCGGGCTCGTCGCCGGCGCGCTCGGCAGGCTCAACCCGGTGATCGCCGCGGTGCTCCACAACGCCAGCAGCGTCGCCGTGGTCGTGAACTCCTCCCGGCTCACGCGCTGGGAGGAGGGCCATGCCTGATCCCGGAGACAGACAAGCCATCATCGAGGCGTTCCAAGCCTGGCGCGACGGGCCAGAGCCGTGGAAGCGCACCGCGTACCTTCAGCAACTCGCCTCGGCGTCACCCGACACCTGGGTCGACGCCATCCTGAGCCTGTGGTCGGACAGGCTCAGCGACGACGAGCAGGAGATGCTCGCCCACGGCATACGCGCGGCCATTGCGGCGGCACCCGAGACAAGGTCCCTGGAGACCAGGCTCGCTGAACGTTCCCGTGTCGATCCGGGTGTCGCATCCGTGATTGCGCGAGCCCTTGCCCTGCCCATCGGTGGTACCGAACCACGCCACGTCGTGGAGGTCCTGGGGGCCGGCCTCCTCTTCACCACGTGGAGCAGGTTCCAGATGAACTGGCGCCCCGAGAACGGCCGAGCCCAGCGACGCGACGTCGCCGTGGACTTCTGGGCGTACGACGTCATCCAGGACCTCATCACGTTCGATCACGAATTGGCCTGGGACCTGTTCCTGCGGTACCTCAGGTACGAGGAGGACCCTCGCCTGAGAGCCCGGGCGGCCATCGAATGGCTGGAGCCGCTCACCTTCGGTCACGCTGCAGACTTCATTCCTCTGATCGAGGCTGAGGCGCCCGACAATCCCCGGCTACGAGAGGCCATGCGCCACATGTCCGCCCCATCCTGGGACCCAGAGATCGAGCGACGATTTACCGACGCGATGGCCGAACCGCCGGACTGACGGCC
>DATARS010000115.1:0-14012 GCA_036269455.1 Candidatus Dormiibacterota bacterium
GCGCTGGAGGTTCTCGATGGACGCCAGCGAGACGCCGTCCTCGAGGTAGACCTTGATGTTGCTCGCCCGCGCCTGCTCGGTGGTGAGCACCTGGTGGAGCATGTGGGTGCCGAGCAGGGTGCCGCCGACCATGAGCAGGATGAGCCCCATGGTGAACACCGCGGCGAGCGACACCGCGAGGTTGCGGAAGAAGTTCTGGCCGGCGCTGACCAGTGCGAAGCGGATGCTGTTGACCAGCCCGATCATCCGATCGTCGCCTCGCCGTCCTTGAGGTACTGGCCCTCCTGCTCGTCGCGGACCACCCGGCCACCCTCGATGGCGATGACCCGCCGCCGCACCAGGTCGACGACCTCGCGGTTGTGGGTGGCCATCACCACGGTGGTGCCGCGGTGGTTGATCTGCAGGAGCAGCTGGACGATGCCCCAGGAGGTGTCCGGGTCGAGGTTCCCGGTGGGCTCGTCGGCGAGGAAGATGCGCGGCTTGTGGACCAGCGCGCGGGCGATCGCCACGCGCTGCTGCTCGCCGCCGCTCAGCTCGTCGGGGAACTTCTCGATCTTGTCCTCGAGGCCGACGATCCAGAGCGACTCCTCGACCTTCGCCTTGAGGTGGCGCTGGCCGGGCTGGGTCACCTGGAGGGCGAAGGCGACGTTCTGCGCCACCGTCGCGCGGGGCAGCAGCTTGTAGTCCTGAAAGACGATGCCGATGCCGCGGCGCAGCTTGGGCAGCCGCCGCCGGGGCATGCCGGTGATCTCGGTGCCGTTGACGAAGATGCGCCCGCTGCTCGCCGCCTCCTCGCGGATCAGCAGCCGGACCAGCGTCGACTTGCCCGCGCCGCTGGCGCCGACGAGGAAGACGAAGTCACGCTCGTTGATGCCGAGGTTGACGTCGCGCAGCGCCACGGTGCCGTTGGGATAGGTCTTGCCGACCCCGTGGAAGCTGATGATCGGCCGCATCGAGGGGTCGGCGGCGAGCGCGACGTGTCCCCGGGCCACACCCGGTGCGGTGGCCTCGAGGGTCTCCGGCTGCCGGATGGCCCCCCACGGGACCGCGTCGCGCGGCCGGTCCCCGTCGTCGCGGGGCGGCGACACCGTCGTCGGTGCGTGCACTGAGTACGCTCCGATCGGGATCCGGCTGGGCTCCCCCCGAGAGGGCGGCCGGCCGCCCACGCGAGGTTCCCGGCGGGCTCGCTTCGGTGGACGTCGAGCGGATTTGGGCCCGGGACGGGAATCGCAGGGAGTATAGCCCGGTGTCAGGGTGGCCGCAGAGGTCCCGCTCAGTGACCGTTCGAAGTGTTCGAGCCGCCCTCGCGCGCCGACCAGCGCAGATAGCCCTCGATGAAGGGGTCGATGGCCCCTTCGAGGACCGCCTGGGCGTTGCCCACCTCGACCCCGGTGCGGTGGTCCTTGACCATCGTGTACGGCTGGAGCACGTACGACCGGATCTGGCTTCCCCACTCGGCGGGGAGCGACTCGCCCTTGAGCTCGGCGAGGTGCTCGGCGTGCGCCGCCTGCTGGAGGGCGTGGAGCCGCGAGCGCAGGATGCGCCAGGCGACGTCGCGGTTCTGCTGCTGCGAGCGCTCGTTCTGGCAGGTGACCACGGTGCTGGTGGGGATGTGGGTGAGCCGCACCGCCGACGAGGTCTTGTTGACGTGCTGGCCGCCGGCGCCGCTGCTGCGGAAGACGTCGACGCGGACGTCCTCGGGGTCGATCTCGATGGTGACGTCGTCCTCGATCTCCGGGCTCACCTCGACCAGGGCGAACGAGGTGTGGCGCCGGTGCGCCGAGTCGAACGGGCTCAGCCGCACCAGCCGGTGGACCCCCCGCTCCGAGCGCATCCGCCCGAAGGCGCGGTCGCCGGTGATCCGGATCGTCGCCGACTTGATCCCCGCCTCCTCCCCCACCGACTCCTCGAGGAACTCGGCCGGGAACCGGTGCTCCTCGGCCCAGCGCAGGTACATCCGCACCAGCATCTCCGCCCAGTCCTGGGAGTCGACGCCGCCGGCGCCGGCATGGACGCTGAGAAGGGCGGGATGGTCGCTGTAGGGGTCGGTGAAGAGCATCGCCACCTCGCGGGCGCCGAGCTCGCGCTCCACCACGTCGAGCTCGCTGCGCAGGTCGGCCTCGACCGCCTCGTCGGGCTCCACGTCGAGCAGGCCAGCGAGGTCGCGCGCGTCACGAGTGGTGCGGTCGAGCCGCTCCCACCCGTCGAGCTCGTCGCGCAGCCGCGACGCCTGCTGGGTCAGCTGGCCGGCGTGGCGGGGGTCGTCCCACAGCCCGGGATCCGCGATCTCCCGGTCGAGCTCGGCGAGCCGGGCCCGCATGCCCTCGAGGTCAAAGATGCTCCCGGAGCTGCGTCACCTTCAGATACAGATCTTCGGCCCGGGAGGTCAGCTCGCTCATGCAGAGATGGTACCGGCGCCGCCCTCCGGACAGGCATCAGGCCGGGCCGCCCTCGGACACCTCCGCCTCCTCCTCCCAGTCGTCGCCGGAGACGACGTGGGGGGCGCCGCCGCCGGACAGCGGGAGCAGCGGCGCCGGGACGCACATGCTCAGATACTGCTCGCGGTCGCGCTCCATCGCGAGGTGCAGGCGCTTCTGGAACTCGGGATCCGCACGGCGGGCCTCCAGGTGCGCCGCGATGGCCTCGCGGATCTCGTCGGCGATCGGCAGGCGATCGACTCGGGCGACGGTCTGGAGCTCGGCGGCCTGGCCATCGTCGAGCCGGACCAGCATCGCCTTCATCTCGCGTCCTCTCCCTCGCTGACCGATCGGACAGTACTCGACGGAGCCGGGGCGGCGCGGGCAGGTGCACGGCCCCGCGCCGCTCCCGGCGAGGCTCAGTGGCCGGCGCCCGAGCCGCCGCTGCCGCCGGAGCCGAAGATGCCCATCTCGCCGGCCATGCCGTACGACTGGAGGCCGGTGAGGCAGCGCGCCTCGCCGCCGCCGCTGCGCCGCTCCAGGGCCATCCCGACCATGTTGCCGGCGAACTCGCCACCGGTCACCGATCCCTCGGCGCCGCCGCCGTACAGGGCCTCGCCGAATTGGAGGTGCTCGGTGCTGGTCTGGCCGGTGTTCCAGGTGATCGTCAGCGTGGCGGCGCGGAACCCGCCGATGCAGCCGACGATGCCGCTGCCGGTGCCGGTGAAGGTGCCGTGGGTCAGCTGTGCGTCGGTGGACATGCAGTCGGTGAACCCGGACATGTTGTAGGTCGCCTGGCCCGGCACGTAGGACGCTCCGGGAGCCACCGGGCTCATCGAGATGGCGATGGTGCACTCGGCCGCGCCACCACCCCCCTGGTCCTGCACGGCCGCCGCGGCGTGGTACGGCAGCGCCAGCGCCGCGGTGATCGAGGGGGCGATGACGAGCGTTGCCAGTGTCAGTCGACGACGCATGATGGTGTTCTCTCCCGTGCAGTCGGTTGCCCCCTCCCACCATCAAAGACAGTGAACGATTCCGGATGTTGCACTGTGAGGTGGATGAGCTGCAAGTGCCATTTTCGTTGCACTGATTGGGATATTGATCGATGGAGGCAGGGAGATGTCTGGAGAGAACTGGTTAACGGTTGGCTCAATGACATCGGTGATGGCGAGAGTGATATCTCGATAACGCCATATGCGGCGGTGCCCACTCTTTGCAATCGCACGAAGCCGCGGAGAACCGCAGCAGCCTCCGAATGTGGCGGCGGCTCAGCCCGGTGCGATGGCCGACCCCGACGAGCTCTGTCGGCGCCGTGCGGGCGGCCGCCCAGGCCCGGGTGGGCGCGTCGAAGGCGTCGTCGAGCCAGGCGAGGGGCCGGTCGCCGGCGTGGCGGATCACCCCGGGCAGCTTCCAGCGGTCGAGGCCGTCCTCCTCGTCCCAGAGGTCGACCACCGGGAGCCGGGGCAGGCCCAGCCGGGGGCAGATCTCGAGGTTGGCGCGCTCGCCCCACATCGTGCACCAGACGAGCTCGAAGCTCCCCGCGAGCTCGCGCAGCCAGGCCCCGTGGGCCGGGCTGAACCCGTGCGGCGCGCCCTCGATCGCGGCCCCGTCGAACCCCGGCCGCGGGTCGGGGAAGGGGAGCAGCACGCCGTCGACGTCGAGGAGGAGCAGCGGGCGGATCAGCGCAGCGGCCGTGCGATGCTCACCTCGTGGCCATCGGGGTCGGTGACGTGGAAGTACCGCTCCCCCCACTCGGCGTCCCGGGGCGGCGCCTCGGGCCGAAGGCCGGCGGCGAGCGCCCGGGCGTGGACGGCGTCGACGTCGTCGACATGGAGGATCAACCGCCCCCACCAGGCCCAGCGGCGCTCCGGTCCCGCGGTGATGAGGTTGAGGAACTGCTCCTCACCGACGCGCATCGAGGTGAAGTCGGAGTCCGCCCCGCCATAGGAGATGGTCAGCCCCAGCGCCGCGTAGAAGGCGACCGCCGCGGCCATGTCGTGGGTGGCCAGGGTGACCGCGCTGAGGGAGCGGAAGCCGGGGCTACTCGAAGCGGCCGTGGCAGCGCTTGTACTTGAGCCCGCTGCCGCAGGGGCAGGGCTCGTTGCGGCCCACCTTGTGGCCGGACGTGGCGCCGCCGTTGCCCTCGGCGGGCGAGCCGGAGGCGGCCCGGGTGCCCTCGGACGAGCTCTCCACCACGTTGCGCACCCGCGGCGGCGTCGGTGCGGCGGCGAGCACGCTGCGCAGCCCGCCGTCGGCGGCCGCGGCGGCGGGCGCCGCTCCCGGGGTGGTGCGGGCGCGCTCGGCGGCGCGGGCGAGCCCGGCGCTGGCCTGGGCGGCGGCGGGTCGCGCCGCCGGCGGGCTGTCGGCGGCCTCGGTGGGCTCCTCGGCGGCGGCCTCGACCCCGTCCTCGGAGGCGCCGTCCGCCGCGACCTCCTCCACCTCCACCCCGGCGCCCTCGATCTGGGCCTGCTGCTGCGGCTGGAGCTGGATCTGCACGTGCATGAGCAGGCGCACGATGTCGCGCTGGATCTCGTCGCTCAGCTCGCCGAACGCCTCGAAGGCCTGGCTCTTGTACTCCATGAGCGGGTCCTTCTGGCCGTAGCCGACCAGGCCGACACCCTCGCGGAGGTGGTCCATCTGGGTGAGGTAGGCGCGCCACTTCTGGTCGATGACCTCGAGCATCACCCGCTGCTCGACGTAGCGCATCGTTTCCTCGCCGTACTGGGCCTCCTTCTCCTCGTACATCGCCGTCAGCTCGTTGAGCAGCGCCTCGCCGATGTCGTCGACGGTGTCGCCGAGGCTGTCGAGGTCGACCTCGTCGACGGGCGCCATCGGGGCGATCTGGCGGAAGCGCTCCCAGAGCCCCTCGAGGTCCCAGGACTCGCGGTTGCGGCCCTCGCAGAAGGTGGGCGTCTCGGTCTTGACGAGGCGCTCCATCATGCTCAGCAGGTTGCTGTGGGTGTCGGTGCCCTCGAGGATCTTGCGGCGCTCGCCGTAGATCACCTCGCGCTGCTTGTTCATCACGTCGTCGTACTCGACGACGTGGCGGCGGGCGTCGAAGTTGTGGCCCTCGACGCGCGACTGGGCGCCCTCGATCTGCCGCGTCACCATGCGCGACTCGATGGGGGTGTCCTCGTCGATGCGCAGCCGGTCCATCAGGCCCTGCATGCGATCACCGCCGAAGACGCGCATCAGGTCGTCCTCGAAGGAGAGGAAGAAGCGGGTCTCGCCGGGGTCGCCCTGGCGGCCTGCGCGGCCGCGCAGCTGGTTGTCGATGCGGCGCGACTCGTGGCGCTCGGTGCCGATGATGTAGAGGCCGCCGAGGTCGGGGACGCCCGCGCCGAGCACGATGTCGGTGCCGCGGCCCGCCATGTTGGTGGCGATGGTCACCGCGCCCGGCTTGCCGGCGTCGGCGACGATCGCCGCCTCGCGCTCGTGCTGCTTGGCGTTGAGCACCTCGTGGGTGATGCCCTTCTTCTCGAGCAGGTGCGAGAGCCGCTCGCTCTTCTCGATCGAGGTGGTGCCGACCAGCACCGGCTGGCCCTTGGAGGCGCGCTCGACGATCTCCTCGGCGACCGCCTTGAACTTGCCCTCCTCGGTCTTGTAGATGAGGTCGGACTCGTCCTTGCGGACCATCGGCCGGTTGGTGGGGATGGGGATGACGTCGAGCGAGTAGATCTTGTGGAACTCCTCGGCCTCGGTGAGCGCCGTGCCGGTCATCCCCGCGAGCTTGCGGTAGAGGCGGAAGAAGTTCTGGAAGGTGATGGTCGCCAGCGTGACGTTCTCCTGCTGGACCTTCACCCCCTCCTTGGCCTCGATCGCCTGGTGGAGACCGTCCGACCAGCGCCGGCCGGGCATCGTCCGGCCGGTGAACTCGTCGACGATGATCACCTCGCCGTCCTTGACGATGTACTCGCGGTCTCGCAGGTAGAGCGCGTGGGCGCGCAGTGCCTGGTTGATCTGGTGCGCGTCGGCGGCGTGCTCGAGGTCGTAGACGTTCGTCAGCCCCGTCCACTTCTCGACCTTGGCGATGCCCTCCTCGGTCAGCGCCGCGGACTTGGTCTTCTCGTCCTTGGTGAAGTCCTCCTCCGCGACCAGGCGGGGGATGAGGCGCGCGTACGTGTAGTACTTCTCGGTGGGCTCGTTGGCCTCGCCGCTGATGATCAGCGGAGTGCGCGCCTCGTCGATGAGGATGGAGTCGACCTCGTCGACGATCGCGAACCAGAGCCGGCGCTGCACGCACTGCTCGACGGTCACCGCCATGTTGTCGCGGAGATAGTCGAAGCCGAGCTCGTTGTTGGTCGCGTAGGTGATGTCGGTGGCGTAGGCCTCGCGCCGGCCGACCGGGCGGAAGTGCTGCAGCCGCGGGTCGAAATGGCTCTCGTCGAGGTAGTCGGGGTCGTACACCAGCGACATGTCGTGGGCGATGACGCCGACGCTCATCCCCAGCGCGTGGTACAGGGGCCCGTTCCAGCCCGCGTCGCGGCGCGCCAGGTAGTCGTTGACGGTGACCAGGTGGGCGCCGCGGCCGAGCAGGGCGTTGAGGTACAGCGGCAGGGTCGCGACGAGGGTCTTGCCCTCGCCGGTGCGCATCTCGGAGATCTTCCCCTGGTGCAGCACCATGCCGCCGATGAGCTGGACGTCGAAGTGGCGCATCCCCAGCTGCCGCCGCGACGCCTCGCGGACCACGGCGAAGGCCTCCGGGAGGATCTCCTCGAGCAGCCGGTCGCGCTCGCGCTCGGCCATCTCGATCTCGCGGCGGTCCTCCTGGGCGCCCTCCTCCTCCTCCTCGTCATCGCCGGCGATGCTCACCGTGACCGGCTGGCCGAGGCTGAGGTCGGGACCCTCGACGCCGAGGCGGTCGCGGAACTCCTGCGTCTTGGCGCGGAGCTCCTCGTCGCTGAGGGCCTCCATCTCCTCCTCGAGCGCGTTGATCGCATCGACCGTGGAGCCGGCCCGGCGGACGTCCTTCTTGATGGGGTCGCCGAGGATCTTGAGAAGACGAGTCATAGGGCCACCATGATCCCAGACTATCAGTCGTGTCGGATGGCGGCGACGATCGCCGCCCCCGCGGCCCGCCGTGCGGGCACCGCCGCGGCGAGCAGCGAGCCCACGACCACCGCGGCCATCGACGCGAGCGCCGCCCCGACGGGAAGGACGAACTGGGGCTGGAAGCCCGGCGAGGAGCCGGCGCGGAGCAGGGGCAGCGCCAGCGCGCAGCCGGCGAGCACCCCGAGGAAGGTGCCGGTGGTGGCGAGCAGGCCTGCCTCGGTGAGCACCAGCCGCAGCGCGCGGCTCCGGCTCAACCCGGCGGCGCGGAGCAGGGCGAGGTCGCGGGTGCCCTGGCGGGCGTTGACGAGCAGCGTGTTCACCACCGCGAGCATGGCGATGGCGACGGCGACCCAGCTGAGCACCGAGAGCAGCGCCAGGGTGTGGCCGAGGGCCTGGCGGGCGTCGTCGCGGATGGTGCTGACCGGCACCGCGTTCATGCCATAGCGCGCCGCGACCCGGGAGATCTGGCCGAGGGCGGCGGCGCCGGTGCTCACCACCTCGAGGTCGTCGAATCCCGAGGCGGAGGCGCCGTAGAGGCGGTGGGCCATCTCGCTGCCGATGAGCAGCGCCTCGCGACCGTCGCCCGCGGGGAGCGAGTGGGCGACGATCCCGGCGACGGTGACGTCGAGCGAGCTCGTCCCGGAGCCGAGCTGCACGTGGCTGCCCCGGTGCCAGCCGAAGGCGCTCGCCAGCTCCTGGGGCGCCAGCACGGTGGGGCCGGCGGCGAGGGCGGTGAGCGCGGCGCTGCGGTCGCCCTGGACGAGGTCGAGGGCGTCGCTCGCCTCGTAGGCGATGGGGTCGATGGCGGCGAGGCCGACCGAGCTGCCCTGAGCCACCGCGGGGAGGAAGCGCACCGGGGTGACCTCGCGGACCCCGGGGGTGGCGGCGACGAGCTGGGCGATCGACGCCGACTGGGCGGCGGGGCTGTGGATCACCAGGTCACCGACGAAGATCTGGTCGACCCAGCGGTCGCCCGCGGTCAGCGCCCCCGAGCTCAGCGCGCTGAGCGCCGTCGCCGTGCCCACGCTGACCACCAGGCCGGCGAGGGTCAACGCGGTGCGGCGGCGGCGGCGCGCGAGCGCGGCGGCGGCCACCGGGGCGGTGCGCGAGAACGGGCTGAGCAGGGTGCCGACGGCGCGCAGCAGCGGCCCGGCGACGAGCGGCAGGCAGAGCGCGGCGCCGATCAGCACGGCGGCGCAGCCCGCGACCACGGCGGTGACGTCGCTGCTGCTCGCCACCACCACCCCGGCGGCGGCGACCGCGAGCCCGGCGGCTGCGAGCGCCCAGGCGGAGCGGGGCCGGCTGGATTCGGCGGCGGACCGGAGCGCGCTCAGCGGCGCCACCCGGGCGGCGGCGAGGGCGGGGAGCAGCGCTCCGAGCAGGGCGGCGGCCATACCGGCGATCGCCGAGGCGGCGAGCCGCCAGGGCTCGAGCGCCACCGGGGGCGCGGGGAGGTCGGAGGCGCCGAGGTGGGTCACGGCGAGGACGCCGAGGAACGACCCGGCGACCAGCCCCAGGGCGGCGCCCGCGGCACCGAGGACGGCGGCCTCGGCGAGCAGCAGCCGGAGCACCTGCCGGGGACCGGCGCCGGCGGCGCGGAGCAGGCCGATCTCGCGGCGCCGCTCGCTCACCGCCAGCGCGGTGGTGTTGGCGCTCACCCCGGCGCAGATCAGCCCGGCGAGCGCGACCACGAGCAGAAGCAGGGGACGGATCTGGGCGAGCGGCGCGGCGGCGCCGGCCCGCGGGTCGACGGCGAGCACCGAGCCGCCCAGCCTCGCCTCGACGGTGCCCGCGACCACCACGGCGCTGGCCCCGGGGGCGAGCCGGATGGCGGCGAGCGGGGTGCGCAGCCCGAGCGCGAACGGTCCCACCGCCGCGGCGTGGCTGACGTAGACGGAGGGGCCGGAGAAGGCCGGCCCTCCGGCGCCGCTCGCGGCGATCCCGGTGACGGTGAAGGTCTGGTCGCCGTCCTTCGTCACCAGGCGCACGGTCTCGCCGGTGCGCACGGTGTGGGTGGCGCCGGTGGAGCGCAGCGCCGCGGCGACGCCCTCGTCGAGCACCGCCTCGGTGAGGCTGCCGTCCCTGGGCAGGCGGCCGGCGACGAGGGTGATCGGGCGGAGCGCGGCGCGGCCGCCGTCGAGCCCGACGACGGAGACGTCGAGCCCCTCGATGGCGCTCGCCGAGACCCGGGCGACGATGCTCTTCTGGAGCAGCGGACCCACCTGGGCGACGCCGCGGATGCCGCGGAGCGTGGCCAGGTCGGTGGCGTCGAGGCCGGGGCCCGCGACGGTGCGGACGTCGACGCCGGACTCGCCGGCGCGGGTGCGCTGAGCGGTGGACGCCTGGTCGTCGAGCCCGGCGAGGGTCAGCTGGACTCCGAGCAGGGCGGCGACCCCGAGGGCGACGGCGAGTGCGGAGAGCAGGCCCCGGAGCGGACGCGCCCGCAGCCAGCCCCGCAGGATCGCGAGGATCACAACCCCAGCTCGACGAGCCGCGCCACCAGCGGGGCCGGGTCGGGGGCGGTGGTGGCCTCCCGCCGTCCGAGATTCACCTCGTCGACGACGGTGCCGTCGCGCATCACCAGGACGCGGTCGGCCCAGGCGGCGGTGCGGGCGTCGTGGGTGACCACCAGGGTGGTCTGTCCCTCGCTGTGGCAGAGCCGTGCGAGCAGCCCCATGACCTCATGCGCGGTCGCCCAGTCGAGGTTGCCGGTGGGCTCGTCGGCGAGCAGCACCGAGGGGGCGACGGCGAGCGCCCGGGCGAGGGCGACGCGCTGCTGCTCACCACCGGAGATCTCCTCGGGGCCGTGTCCCTGGAGCCCGTGGAGGTCGAGCTGGTCCATCAGCGCGTGCACCCGGCGGCGGATCACCCGGCGGCGGGCGGGACCGCCCCACCGCGACGAGCCGCGCTCGCGGCCGCGCAGCCGCAGCGGCAGCGCGACGTTCTCGGCGGCGGTGAGGCTCGGGATGAGGTTGAAGAACTGGAAGACCAGGCCGATGTGGTCGCGGCGGAAGACGGCGAGGCGCTCGTCGTCGAGGGCGTAGAGGTCGCGGCCGTCGATCACCACCCGTCCCTCGTCGGGCGGCTCGAGGCCGCCGAGGACATGGAGCAGGGTGCTCTTGCCGCAGCCGCTCGGACCCATGATCGCCACGAACTCGCCGCGGGCGACCTCGAGCGAGACCCCCGCGAGCACGTCGCGGGGCTCGCGGCTGATCCGGTAGGCCTTGCGCACCGCCTCGACGGAGACGACGGTGCCGGTCTCCTCGCTGGTGGCCGGGGGGGCGAGGACGGCGTGGTCAGTCAAGGAGGTGTCCTTCGAGCACGGCCTCGACGGAGTCGGAGAGGAGGCCCTGGGGGGTGTACAGCAACGGGGCCGCGACCGCGGCGGGGGTGGGAGCGGCGGCACCGGCGCCGCCCGCGGAGGCGAGGCTGGCGGGGACGAACGGAGGCGGGGAGGGGGTGGTGGCCGGGGTGGGGGCCGGGGTCGGGGCCGGCGCCGCCGGAGCCTGGGTGGGCACCGGGGTCTGCACCAGCGGGACGGGGATCGGGATGGTCGGCAGCTTGATCGGAGGGATGATCGGGCGCGGCGTGGGCCGGGGCGTCGGCCGCGGCGCGGGCGGGGGCGCGCCGCCACCACCACCGCTGAGCCGGGCGAACTCCTCGGCGACCATCCAGACCCCGTTGTACGGGCCGCCGCTGGTGGCCTGGTCCCTCCAGTTGTCGCCGATCTCCGACCCGATGCCCATCTGGGTGTAGTTGCCGTTGAGGATGTTCGCCCGGTGGGGCGGGCTGTTCATGAAGCCGGTGTTCAGCGAGCCCGCGGCGGAGGCGGGATCGCCGCCGCCGGACTGCCATTCGATGTTCTCGCCCCAGGCCGTCCAGGGAACCCCGTCGGCGCTGAGCATGTTGTCCGCCATCTGGCCGCAGCCGAGGATGGGGTGGTCGAAGTAGTCGCGCTGGATCATGTCCAGGGCGCGGCCGTTGACCACCAGCCCGTTGCAGTTGTACGGACGGTTGTCGGCGATCGAGCCGAGGGTGCCGTTCCAGACCACCGCGGCGACGCCGTTGCTGGTGCGGTCCTGGTTGGTCAGCGAGAGCAGGTTGGAGTCGAGGGTGCTGTTCGACGCCAGCGCGCTCAGCGGGGTGGCACCGCCCAGGCCGGCGGCGACGCCACCGAGCCCTGCGGCCGCGGCGAGCGACACGGCGAGCGCCCGCTGGTGACCCGACAGCCCGGCGTGCTCGACGTCGGGGTCGTCACCGGCGGGCAGGTGGCGCACCACGGCGGCCGAGCTCTGCAGCTCCGCCCAGCGCCGTGCCCGCCGCTCCGCCCCGTCCCGCTCGCCGCCGGTGGTCATGACCGCCGTCGGTCGGTGTCGACTGCCTGCTGCGCCGCCCGGCGGTCCGGGAAGAGACGCGCCAGCTCGGCGGGCATCGGGATCCCCATCTCGAAGAGACGGTTGATGATCTGCGGGCGGATCCCGGTGGAGGTGAACTCACCGATGATCTTCCCGTGCTCGTCGGCACCCTTCGAGGTGAAGACGAAGATGTCCTGCATGGTGATGGTGTCGCCCTCCATGCCGATCACCTCGGTCACGGAGGTGACCCGCCGCGAGCCGTCCTTGAGGCGGCTCAGCTGGACGATGAGGTTGATCGCCGAGGCGACCTGCTGGCGGATGGCGCGGACCGGGAGGTCCATGCCCGCCATCAGCACCAGGGTCTCGAGGCGGCCGAGGCAGTCGCGTGGATTGTTGGAGTGGATGGTGGTGAGCGAGCCGTCATGGCCCGTGTTCATCGCCTGGAGCATGTCCAGGGCCTCGCCGCCGCGGCACTCGCCGACGACGATGCGGTCGGGCCGCATGCGCAGGCTGTTGATGACCAGCTCGCGGATCGCGATCCGACCCTCGCCGTTCACGTCCGCGGGACGCGCCTCCATCCGGCAGACGTGCTCCTGGTTGAGCTGGAGCTCGGCCGCGTCCTCGATGGTGACGATGCGCTCGTCGATCGGGATGAAGGAGGAGCAGACGTTGAGGAGGGTGGTCTTTCCGGTGCCGGTGCCGCCGCTGATCATGATGTTCGCGCGGGCGAGCACGCAGGCCTTGAGGAAGGAGGCGGACGCCTCGGTGAGCGTGCCGAAGTTGATGAGGTCGCTCGCCTGGTAGGGATCCTTGGAGAACTTGCGGATGGTGAGCATCGGCCCGTCGACCGCGATCGGCGGCACCACCGCGTTGACGCGCGAGCCGTCGAGCAGACGCGCATCGCAGAGCGGCTGGCGGTAGTCGATGCGGCGGCCCACCGCGGAGACGATGAGGTCGATGACACGCAGGAGGTGGTTCTCGTCATCGAAGCGCACGTCCGTGAGCAGGATCTTGCCCCCGCGCTCCACGTACACCATGTCGGTGCCGTTGACCATGATCTCGGTGAGGCTGTCGTCCTCGACGAGCGGCCGGAGCGGACCCAGTGCCTCGAGGTAACGCGCCATCTCCTCGGAGGTGCGGGTGGTGGAGGGAGTGCTGATCACGGGTGTCGGTGCGCTCCTGCGGGTGAGAGGGAGGGAGAGGACGGGTGCGGGAGGGCCCGACGCCCCACTCGGGCGCCGTGCGTTTCCCCCAGTTGCCTCGTTCGCTCGGATTCTCAGCCGCCACGCCGCGCACAGGAGGCCACCGCGACGGCTTCGATACGACTCACACCGGCCTGTTGCAGAGCCCGCGCAGCCGCCTCCAGCGTCGCTCCAGTTGTCAACACGTCATCCACAACCCACACCGTTGCGCCCCGAATCGGCACTCCCTCCCACACGAACGCCGACCCCAGGTTGTTTACCCTGTCGCTCTTTGTCAGACCGACCTGTGCGCGCGTGTCACGGACCCGTCGCAGTCCCGCGCACGGCGGCGGAAGCTCGCACACCGCGCAGATCGCCGACGCCGCCACCTCCGCCTGATTGAACCCGCGCAGCCGCCTCCGCCGGTGACCGAGCGGCACCGCCACCACCACGTCCGGCGCCGGCGCCTGCCGGAGGGCGGGGTACAGCCGCTCCGCCGCCACGGTGGCGATGAGCCGCATCGCCCGCCGGCATCCGCGGTACTTCGCCGCATGGATGGCGCCGCGCGCCGGGGGCGCCAGGGGGAGGGCGGCGTGGCAGATGCCGTACGGGGTCGGCCGCGGCGGTGGGAGCGGAAGCGCCTCGGCGATCTCCACGCAGAGCTCGCAGAGCACGTCCGGCGCCGGCTCCCCACACCCTGCACAGTGCCGCGGCGCGACCGCATCGAGGAGCCGGGCCAGGAGCATATGCACGGACTGTACTACAGATCTGTGGTGGCTGGGCATGAGAAGACCCACTCCGGGGGCCGTTTCCAGGCGCCGAGGGTGGTGCGGCCGATCACCTGCCGGTCGGGGGTGACGAAGGCGAGGTTGCCGTCCGAGCCCCAGCAGATGTCCACGTCGTCGTGGCAGCGGTCGTGGTGAAATCTGCACAGGGTCAGGAGATTCCACATCCTGGCGGGACCATTCCAGTAGATCGGGATGGTGTGGTGCACCTCGCTCCGCGAC
>DATARS010000116.1:0-7824 GCA_036269455.1 Candidatus Dormiibacterota bacterium
GAGGTAGGCGCGGCTGAACCCGCCGGCGCACGCCGGGCAGGGGCACCCCTCCTCGAGGACTCGGAGGTCGTCCCGGAAGACCGAGCGGCGCAGCGACAGGCGTCCGCCGCTGACCAGCGCGGTGCCGTTGCGCGCCAGCCGGGTGGGGAGGACGCAGTCGAACATGTCCACCCCCGCGGCGACCATGGCGAGGAGCTCGGCGTCGGTGCCGAGGCCCATGACGTACCGGGGCAGGTCGCCGGGCAGCCGCTCCAGCGCCGCCGCCGCCATCGCCTCCATGACCGGCGGCGGCTCGCCGAGTGCCAGGCCGCCGATGGCGACGCCGTCGAAGTCGAGCCCGGCGACGATCTCCGCCGAGCGGCGCCGGGCGTCGGGGTCGAAGCCTCCCTGGACGATTCCGAAGAGGAGATGGCGGTCGCGCCCGGGGTGGGCGCGCCGGCAGCGCTCGGCCCAGCGGTGGGTGCGCTCGGTCGCCGCCTCGGCGGCGGCCTCGGGGGCGCCGTAGGCGACGGGGTGGTCGAGGCACATGATCACGTCGGCGCCGAGCCGGGCCTGGAGGCCGACCGCCTCCTCGGGGGTGACCCGCAGCCGGCTGCCGTCGTAGGGGGAGACGAACGTCGCCCCGGCGTCGTCGAGCGACGCCATCCCGTCGAGGCTGACCAGCTGGTATCCGCCGCTGTCGGTGAGGATGGGGCCGTCCCAGCGCATCAGCTCCTGGAGGCCGCCGAGGCGCTCGACGAGCTCGGCGCCGGGTCGCAGCGCCAGGTGGTAGGCGTTGCAGAGGAGGATGTCGGCCCCGCAGGCGCGAACCTCGTCGGGATGCACCGCCTTGACCGCGGCGTGGGTGCCGACCGGCATGAAGGCGGGCAGCCGGACCACCCCGTGGGCGGTGCGCAGCGTCCCGGTGCGAGCCGCGCCGTCGGTCGCGCTGAGGGTGAGCGCGGTCATGGACGCGCTGTCCAGCAGAGCATGCAGTCGCCGAAGGAGAGGAACCGGTAGCCGTGGGCCAGGGCGTGGGCGTAGGCCTCGCGCCAGCGGCCGTCGCCGATCACCGCGGCCAGCAGCACCAGCAGGCTCGAGCGGGGCTGGTGGAAGTTTGTGAGCAGCCCGTCGACCACCCGCACCGGCGAGCCGGGGCGGAGGTAGAGGTCGGTCTCCCCCTCCCCCGCCTCGACGGTCCCGTCCTCGCGGGCGCGGCTCTCCAGGACCCGCACCGCGGTGGTGCCGGCGGCGATCACCCGGCCACCGCGGGCGCGGACGGCGGCGACCGCGGCGGCGGCGGTCTCGGGCAGCGCGTAGCGCTCGGTGTGCATCGGGTGGTCCTCGACCCGCTCGGCACGGATCGGGGCGAAGGTCGCCAGGCCCACCTCGAGCCGGACCGCCGTGCGCTCCACCCCGGCGGCGTCGAGGGCGGCGAGAACCGCGGGGGTGAAGTGGAGGCCGGCGGTCGGCGCCGCCGCAGAGGCGGGCGCGCCGCTCGCGTACACGGTCTGGTAGCGCCCGGGGTCGTCGAGGGCGGCGCGGATGTAGGGCGGCAGCGGGACCCGGCCGGCGGCCTCGATGGCGGCGTCGAGGTCGGCCCCGGCGCCCTCGAAGCGCACCCGGCGGGCGCCGGGGTGACCGGGCACGGGCTCGCCGACGACCGCCTCGAGCCCGCCGGCACAGACCACCCGGGTGCCCGGGGGCAGCCGCCGCGCGGGGCGCACCAGGCAGGCGTGCTCGCCGTCACCCAGGGGATGGAGGACGAGCACTTCGGCGGTGCCGCCCCCGGCACGGCGGGCGCGGAGCCGCGCCGCCCGGACCCGGGTGTCGTTGACCACGAGCAGATCGCCGCGGCGGAGCAGCGAGGGCAGCTCGCGGAATCCACGGTCCTCCGGCGGCCCGTCCGGCGGCAGGTGGAGCAGCCGCGAGGCGTCGCGCTCGGCGAGCGGGTGCTGGGCGATGCGCTCGTCCACAAGGGGGTAGTCGAAGGCGGCGGTCGCCGTCCCCGCCGGGAGGGAGGTCGCCACCGACGGTCTCAGAGGAGCTCCGGCTGCACGGCGGCGGCGCCGGGGGCCCCGCGGGGGACGGGCAGGCCGAGATGGCGGTAGGCGCCGGCGGTGGCGAGCCGGCCCGACGGGGTGCGGGCGATGTAGCCGAGCCGGATCAGGTAGGGCTCGACGACGTCCTCGACGGTGTCGCTGTCCTCCTGGACGCTCACCGCCAGGGTCTGCAGCCCCACCGGCCGCCCCGAGTAGGAGCCGCAGAGCACGGCGAGGACCCGACGGTCCATCTCGTCGAGGCCCATCTCGTCGACCCCCAGCATCGCCAGCGCGCGCTCGGCGACCTCGGCGTCGATGTGGCCGGCGGCGCGCACCTGGGCGTAGTCGCGGGCACGGCGGAGCAGCCGGTTGGCGATGCGCGGGGTGCCGCGGGCGCGGCTCGCGAGCAGCCGGGCGCCGCCGTCGTCGACGGCGATGCCGAGCAGGCCCGCGGAGCGGCGGACGATCGCGCAGAGCTCGGCGACGTCGTAGAAGTCGAGCCGGATGGTGATGCCGAAGCGGTCGCGCAGCGGGCCGCCCAGTGCGCCCGCCCGGGTGGTCGCGCCGATCACGGTGAAGCGCTGCAGGCTGAGCCGCATCGCCTGGGCGCCGGCGCCCTTGCCGGCCACCCAGTCGAAGGCGAAGTCCTCCATCGCCGGATAGAGCGCCTCCTCGACGGTGCGGCTGAGCCGGTGGATCTCGTCGATGAAGAAGACGTCGCCGGCGTCGAGGTTGGTGAGGATCGACGCCAGCGTGCCCTGGTGCTCGATCGCGGGGCCGCTGGTGGTGCGCAGCTTCACCCCCATCTCGTTGGCGACGATCTGGGCGAGGGTGGTCTTGCCCAGCCCCGGGGGGCCGTGGAGAAGGACGTGGTCGAGCGCCTCGCCGCGCTGCCGGGCCGCCTCGAGGAGGATGCCGAGCTGCTCGCGGACCGCCGGCTGGCCGACGAAGTCGGCGATGCGCTTCGGCCGGAGCGCCGACTCCTCGACGCGGTCCTCCTCGACCTCGTCAGGCGCGACGATCCTCTCCGGCTCGGTCACGTCGGCACTCTGTCGAGGCGCCGCAGCGAGGCGGCGACCAGCGCGCCGACCGAGGGCTCGTCGCCGGTCTCGGCGACCGCCGCCGCCACCGCGGCGCGGGCCTCGGCCTCGCGGAAGCCGAGCGCGACCAGCCCCGCGACCGCCGCCGCGACCGAGCGCTGCTCGGGGGCGGTGGCGGCGCCGTCGCCGGGCAGCGCCATGTCGTCGAGCCGGTCGCGCAGCTCGAGGACGATGCGCTCGGCGGTCTTGCGGCCGATGCCGGGGACGGTGGCGAGCAGCGCCACGTCGCCGCTGCGCAGCGCCCGCACCAGCACCGGCAGGTCGGCCCGGCCGAGGATCCCCAGCGCCGCCTTGGGCCCGATCCGCTCGACCCCGAGGAGCAGCCGGAAGAGGCGGAGCTCGGCGGCGCCGAGGAAGCCGTAGAGGCGGATGGCGTCGGCGCTCACCGAGGTGTGGATGTGCAGGGTCACCGGGACCTCGCCCACCGACCACTCGTGCAGCGCGGCGACGGTGCGCAGGTGGCAGCCCACCTCGTAGCCCACCCCGCCGGTGTCGATGATCGCCGTCGAACCGTCGAGCGCGGCGACGCGGCCGCTCAGCAGGGCGATCACGGCCGCGGGCCCCCGCGAGCCCGGGCCACCGCCTCGGCGAGCCGGGGGCTCATCCGCGACGACGCCGACACCGCCGGCACGGGGGCGGTCGCCGCGAGCCGGACGCGGTGGTGATGGCAGACCGCGATTGCGCAGGCGTCGGCGACGTCGTCGGGGCCCTCGACCGCGGCGCCGCCGAGCAGGGTGCGGACCATCCGGATCACCTGTGCCTTGGGGGCGCCGCCCCAGCCGGCCACCGCCTCCTTCACCTGGAGGGGGGTGTACTCGGCGACGCCGAGGCCGGCGCGGGCGAGCCCGCAGAGGATCACCCCGCGCGCCTCGCCGACGCGCATCGCGGTGCGCCGGTTGGTCGAGAAGAAAAGCCGCTCGACGGCCGCGGCCTGGGGCCGCTCGCGGGCGATGAGCAGCTCGAGGGCGCCGAGCAGCTGGCCGAGGCGATCGGGGTCGCTGGACCCGGCAGGGGTCTCGATGAGGCTGGCGTGACGGAGGCGGAGCGAGCCCGGCGCCCCCTCGACCACGGCGACGCCGGTGCGGGCCAGGCCGGGGTCCACCCCCAGCACGATCATGACGCGGCGGTCACGTCAGCCAACCGACTCGAGGACCTCGTCGGGGATCTCAACGTTGGCGTAGACCTGCTGGACGTCGTCCTGGTCCTCGAGGGATTCGAGCAGCCGCAGCACCACCGGCGCCTGCTTGGCGTCGACGACCACCGAGGTGCTCGGCGCCATGGTGATCTCGGCGTTCTCGATGGTGTAGCCGCGGCCCTCGAGGGTGCGGCGCACGTCCTCGAAGTGGGACGGCGCGACGACCACCTGGACCGAGCCGCCGTCGACGGCGACGTCACCGTCGACGCCGACGTCGACGGCGTCGAGCAGCTCGAGGGCGAGCTCCTCGGGGTCGGCATCGCCGGCGGCGAGGCGCACCACGCCCTCCTGGCGGAACATCCAGGCGACGGTGTTGCTCTCCCCGAGCGACCCGCCGGAGCGGGTGAAGATGTTGCGCAGCGCGGCCACGGTGCGATTGCGATTGTCGGTCAGCACGTCGACCATCACCGCGACGCCGTGGGGCCCGTATCCCTCGTAGCGGATGTCCTCGAGCTGGACGCCGTCCTTGCCCCCGACCCCGCGCTGGATGGCGCGATCGATGTTGTCGGCGGGCATGTTGACCTCGCGCGCCTTCTGCACCGCGAGCCGGAGACGGAAGTTGAGGTCGGCGTCGGGACCGCCGTCACGGGCCGCGACGGTGATCTCCCGAGCGACCTTGGTGAAGATCTGTCCGCGCTTGGCGTCGACGATCGCCTTCTTGTGCTTGATCCCCGCCCATTTGCTGTGACCGGACATGTGGTCCTCCCCGCGCCGCCCTCCGCCTCGCCGGCCCGGCGCGCCGAACAGACGTTCAGCATTCTAGCCTTCTGCTGCCACCGACAGTGTACTGAGGCGCAACCCGGCGCCCCCCCCGTTTCTACGACAGTGCGATGCAGCGGACGAAGACGCGTTTGCCCACCTGAAGGACCGCTCCCGACCGCACGGTCAGGACCCCGTCGGCGGCGACGACGCGGGGCCCGGGCTCGCCGTTCGCGGTGAAGCGCACCTGGGTCCTGGGATCGCTCACCACCTCACGGACCCCGGCCGCCCGGTCGTTGAGGGTCACCCCGTTCTGGGCGAAGTTGCGGCGCAGCTCGCTCCCTGAGCGGGTGTCCCCCACGGCGCGCAGTGCCTCGGCGACGAAGCCGACGGCGTCGCGGGTGCCCTCGCCCACCGGCAGCGCCGCCTCGGGCGCGTCGTCGGGGATGCCGCCGCCGCCGTGGACGTGGCGGAACGCCGCCTCGGCCCGCTCCGCCTCCTCGGCGCCGTGGAACTGGGCGACAACCGCCCGCGCCATCCGCGCCTTGGCGTCGCGGGGATTGATCTCCTCGGCGGCGAGCCCGCGGGCGATCTCCTCCACCTCGGCGGCGGGGACGTCGGTCGCCAGCGTCAGCCAGCGGACGATCAGCGAGTCGGGGATCGACATCGCCTTGCCGTACTGCTCCTCGGCGGGCTCGGCGACGCCGATGTAGTTGCCCAGGCTCTTGCTCATCTTCCGGACGCCGTCGGTGCCCTCGAGGATGGGGAAGGTGGCGACGTCCTGGACCGGTGTGCCGTACCACCGCTGCACGTCGCGGGCGGCGAGGAGGTTGAAGAGCTGATCGGTCCCGCCGATCTCCAGGTCAGCGTCGACGGCGACGGAGTCGTAGCCCTGGAGCAGCGGATAGAGGAGCTCGTGGACCCCGATCGGCCGCTCCGCCGCCATCCGCTCGGAGAAGTCGGAGCGCTGGAGCAGCTGCCCCACGGTGCGCCCCGCGCAGAGCCGCAGCACCTCGGCGAGCCCGATGCCATCGAACCACTCGCTCTGGAATCGCACCTCGGTGCGCTCGCGGTCGAGGATGGAGAAGAGCTGGTCGAGGTAGGTCTGGGCGTTGACGGCGACCTCCTCGGCGCTCAGCGGCGGCCGCGTCTCCGAGCGCCCCGTCGGATCACCGATGCGGGCCGTCCAGTCGCCGATGACGATCACCGGCAGATGCCCCGCGTCCTGCCAGACCCTCAACCGCCGCATCGGCACGGTGTGCCCCAGGTGGATGTCCGGCGCCGTCGGATCCACCCCGAACTTGATCCGCAGCCGGTCACCCCTCGCCAGCCGCTCGGCGAGGTGCGCCCGGTCCTCGGCGTGCTCGGTCCCCCGCAGGAACTCGTCGACGAGCTGGGTCATGGGCGGGGAACTGTACCGCCCACCCCTGCCCGAAGGTCTGCCTGAAGGTGCGCGGTAGGGCAATCGCGACGCGGAGATACTGGGCTCGCCGCGGACACCCTCGGCACCTCAGAAGGAGGATGCAGATGAGCGACCCGACGACCCAGGACGTCATCAGCCTCCAGTCCTCGCACTGGATCGGAGGCCAGACCCAGCTCGGCCCGGAGATGTGCTTCGCCGCAACCGAGGCGACCATCCAGTCGGCCTTCGGTGGCACCGCGGACCAGTTCGAAGTCGCCCACGACGTGATGATGTGGAACATCAACGCGGGCCTGACCGACGGCGAGACCGAGACCTACCAGGCGATGCTGCTCTCGCTCGACCTCGACACCATGAACGCGACCTGGGCCCAGGTGCAGCCGGGCTTCAGCGCGGACATGCAGAAGATCCTCGAGAACCACCGAGGCGACCTGATGCTTACCGGACGGACGCAGGCCGCCGGCGGTGCCCTGACCAACGAGGAGGTCATGGAGACGATCGACCAGGGCGGACTCATCGCCTTCGGCAACGCCGCCCACTGGCGGATCATCTACGGGTACGACTTCACCCTCGACACCCAGGCCCTCAACCTCTGGGTGTTCGACCCCATGGACGGCTCGGGGTACCAGCTTCCCCTGGACGCCGCCGGGATGCAGATGTCCTACCGCATCACCGGCTGACCGGACCAGCGGCGGAGCGCCTCCGGCGCGATCCATCAGGAAATCCGCGACGAAGTCGCTCCGCCGCATCACCCGGCCGAGCCACAAGCGTCCGCGGGAGCGGCGCGAAGAGCGCCGCGACGCCGGCGAGTGCCCCCGGTAAGAAAAAGGGGCTGGCCTTGCGGCCAGCCCCCCGGTGCCGAGTACCTCGGCGCCCGGCCCTCGGCCGGGCTACTTGTCGCCCCCGAAGGGGCAACGGAGGGGTGCGGAGCCCAAGTCGACGTCGGGCGATGCTGCGCCGGCGCTCCCCGCATGAAGCCTGCCGCTCCATGAATACGGTGCCGGTGGTCGGCCACCGGCGGCACACGGCGGGAGCCCGCGCCGTCGACAGGGGCGCTAGCCCTCCGCCCGTCCGCGCCTCAAGCGCTGCCAGACGGTACGCATCACAGAGTTATTGAACCTCCGTCTGCGAGACCGATGCGGTCCAGACCACCATACCGTCCCCGCTCGCGCTGTCAAGACCCTGTGTTCTGAGGACTCCGGGGTCGCCCGTGATTCCGGTAACCCACCTGCAAGGTGTGGGTCGGATACTCTGCACCGTTTCACTCGGACTTCAGGGATTTGGACAGCATGCGCATCCTCGTGGCGGAGGACGAGCCCGGGCTCCTCGATGTCCTGGTGCGCGGCCTCACCGAGAGCGGCTATCTCGTCGACGCCGTCGATCGCGGCG
>DATARS010000117.1:0-64937 GCA_036269455.1 Candidatus Dormiibacterota bacterium
CCGAACTCGAGCAGCAGCGTCCCGCGCAGCACTCCGCTCTGGCGGCGCAGGGCGATCTCCTCCCGGCGCGCACGCATGGTGGTGACCCCGAGCACGAAGGTTGCCGCCGCGGTCTGCAGGATCATCGCCACCGTGACCACCACGGTGAGCAGCGCCACGATGGTGTTGATCACATCGACGTCGACCAGGCCGCTGCGGCGCACCTGCGACACCGAGAGCTGGGCGGTGATGTACTCGCTGACGCCGCCGGCCACGCTGATCAGCAGGACCGAGAAGCCCACGCCCACGGCGACCGCGATCACCGCCATCACCGTCGCGCTCGGGCGCCGGCGTCCCCTCGACCTGCCCGATCGCCGTGCCAGCCCAGGAACCCGAGTCACGGTGTCTCCCCCCATCGCCACCCTCACGAGTGGCGACATGCTATGGGCGGGCCGTCGCGGGTTCGACCGTTCGTCACAGAGCCGCGTGGTCCATCGCGTCGCCTCGTTGCATCGGTGGCACGGACATCGTGGTGTCCGACCGGTCCGGCAGCGCGGCGCTCAGGGCACCAGCAGGCGGAGCTGGCGGGCGCGCGCCAGCGCTGCCGACCGGCTGCGGACGTCGAGCTTGCCGTAGAGGTTGGACAGGTGCCACTTGACGGTGGCGAGCGACACCGAGAGCCGGTCGGCGAGCTGCTGATTGGAGAGGCCGGCGTTGAGCAGGGTGAGCAGCTCGAGCTCGCGCTGGGTCAGTGGCGGGACCGCGGCGCCGCCGTCGGGTTCCGCCCAGCCCGGGGCGGGAATGGCGCCGCCGGCGCGGCGGCGGATCTCGGCGAAGAGGTCGAGCTCCTCGGGCAGGGCGAAGACCCAGTCGCGCGGGCCGGTGCCGTGGAGGACTGTCGCCACCAGGTCGAGCTGATCGAGCAGTGGATGGTGGATGCGCCGGCGCGCCGCGGCGCCGATCGCCCGGCTCAGCGAGCGCACCGCGGCGGTGCTGTCGCCGGAGCGCACCGCGATCGCGGCGCCGGTGACGTGGAGCTCGACCACCCGCGGCCGCCGCCCGCACTGGGTCGCGGTGCGAAGCTGCTGGTCGACGACGGCGCGCGCCTCGCGGAGGTCGCCGACGGCGACGAGCAGGTCGAGCCGGGCGGCGTCGAGCGCCTCGCGCGCGGCCGCGTGCATCCCCCGCCGCGGGTCGGCGGGCGCGCCCGGCTGGACGCCGTGGGACTCGCCGAGCTCGATCGCCTCGTCGACGCGCCCGAGCCGGATCAGCCGGCGCGCCACCCAGCTGTCGAGCATCAGCCGCAGCCGCGGCGGGTAGTCCTGGGCGATGCCGGCGAGCGCCGCGGGCGCGAGCGCGGCGCCGTCGTCCCCGGACCAGAGCTCGACGGCGGCGTGGAGCCCGGCGCCGGTGGTGTCGACGATCCCGTGCGCCGTCGCCAGCGGAAGGCCGAGCTCGAGCGACGCGCGCGCCTCCTCGACCGCGCCGGCGGTCAGCGCGCAGCCGGCGTGCACGAGCGCCGCGGTGGAGACGATCCCCGCATCCCTCCCCAGGGCGCGCTGGGCCCGGGCGAGCGCCTGGGCGAGGTTGGGGAGGGCGACGTTCACCGCCCCCTGGCGCAGGTCGATGAGCCCGTCGAGCAGCGCCACCCAGGCGTGGCCGTAGTCGCTGGCGGTGCGGGTGATCGCCGCCTGCGCGGTGCGGATCGCCGCCTTCGCCTCGGCGAAGCCGTGGTCGGCGAGCACCGCGATCGCCTGGGCAGACGCCACCGTCGCGGTGTCGAAGGGCTCGAGCCCCCTGTCGGTCTCCAGCCAGCGCGCGGCCTCGCGCCGGGCCTGGGGGAGGCGGTCGGTGAAGATGTCGATGGCGACGCGAACCACGTCGGCGCGCGAGCGCAGCTCGGCGGGGACCTCGGCGGCGCCGGCGCGGGGCTGCATCCGCCGGAGCAGCCGCGCGACCGCCTGCTGGGCGCGCTCGTACCGGCGGGCGAAGACCAGCGCCCAGACGTACCAGCACTCGGTCTCGAGGCTCAGCGGAGTGCGCGCCTCGACCACCCGCTCCACCCAGGCGATGTAGGGGTCGAGGTCGCCGCGGTCGCGCACGATCGTCGCCGCGTTCTCGTCGAGGATGTCCTGGGCGACGTCGAAGCTCCGCGCCTCCATGGCGTACTCGATGGCGTCGTGCCAGCTGCCCGCCCGGTGGCACCACTCGGCGGCGCGCCGGCAGATCCGCTCGCGCTCGCGTTCGTCGAGCCGCCGCCGCGCCTCCTCGAGGAGGAAGTCGCGGAAGAGCGCGTGGAACCGGAACCAGGTGCGGTTGCGGTCGAGGGGGAAGACGAGCACGTTGCGGCGCACCAGCAGGTCGAGCATCGCAGCGGCCTCGTCGACCCCGCTGGCGTGACGGCAGAGTTCGACCGAGAAGCTGCGCAGCGGCGCGATCCGCGCCAGGAAGTCGACGAGGGCGGGCTCGAAGCCGGAGAGCACCTGCCGGTTCAGCCACGCCGCCAGGTCGACGTCCGACCCCGAGAACTGCGCGAGCGCACGCACGGGATCGCGGTCCGAGGCGAGCACGATCCCGAGCAGGCGCACCGCCGCGGGCCAGCCCTCGGTCTGCCGCTGGACGAGGGCGACGGTGGCACCGTCGACGGGGCTGGCGGCGGCGGCGAGCAGCTCGGCGGTCTCCGCGGTGCTCAGGCTCAGCTCGGCGGTGGAGACCTCACGCATCCGGCCCTCGAGCTTGGCGCGCGCCACGTCGAACCGCGGCAGCTGGCTCGTCGACGCCACCAGGTGGACGCCGCGGCGGGTGCCGAACACGGCGGCGTCGAGCAGCCGGCCCACGTCCGGAGAGGTGCAGTACCCGAGGTTGTCGACGAAGAGCACGGTCTCGGCGGCCCCGGCCTCGAGCGCGGCGAGGATCCGCTCGATGCGGCCGTCGGCGTGCGAGCGCGGCTCGCCCTCGAGGAGGTGCACGCCGCCCGGGGCCCCGGCGCCGAGCGCGGTCTCGAGGTGGGCGAGGAGGTGGTCGAGGTCGGTGTCGCGGTCGTCGAGCGACACCCAGACGCAGCGGGTCCCGCGCTCCTCGAGGCTGCGGAAGAGGGTGGCGAGCAGGACGGTCTTGCCGTAGCCGGTGGGCGCCGTCGCCAGCAGCAGCTTGGGGAGCGGCGCGCCGGGGTCGAGCAGGCGGCGGGTCACCTCGGTCTCGACCAGCCGGAAGTCGAAGTAGGGGGGCTCGTACCTGCCCCAGGGCGGCGCCGCCGCCGCGGATCGGGCCATCGCTGCGGAGTATGGGCCCCGACCCATCCCCGGGAACCCCGACTTTCGGCGGGTCTGCCGCCCCGTCACCCCCGCCCAGAATCGAGCCATCCCCGGACAGCCGGAACCAGGACGGAGGGCGGCGACCCATGATCGACTACGCGAAGTACCTGCTGGGGCCCGCTCTGCTCGGCCTCCAGATCTACGGGATGTGGCTGGGAGGTGCCTGGGCCTGGCTCGGGCTCGGGCTGCTCGGCGCGGTGATGCTCGTCGACGTGTTCCTGCCGCGCGACTTCTCCGTCCGCGACCAGCGCCATCCGTGGATCTACGACGTCTGCGTGACCGTCAACATGCTCGCGGGGTTCGCCCTGGTCTTCACCTTCGCCTGGTTGGCCGGGCACGACCACTTCCGCGACGGCGGCTTCGCCGGCGCCTTCGCCGGCACCCTCGTCTTCGGGTTCGTGGTCTCGGCGCCGCCGGTGCACGAGCTCTTCCACCGCGAGCAGCTCTTCCAGCGCACCATGGGCCGCCTCGGCCTCGCGCTGGTCGGCGACCCCTGGCGGGAGATCACCCACGTCGTCACCCATCACCTCAAGGTGGCGACCCCCGACGATCCCGACACCGCCCGGCGCGGCGACACCATCTACCGGCACTTCGCCCGCACCTTCCCCGGCCAGATCGTCGACGCCTACCGGCTGGAGCGGACGATCTGGACCAAGCGCGAGCGGCCCTGGTGGCATCCGCGCAACCGCTGGGTGCGCTGCACCGCCGGGATGACCGCGTTCTACGGGGCGCTGTTCGTCACCGGCGGTCTCTCCGGGATGCTCTGGACCGGTGCGGCGATCCTCTTCGGACCGCGCCTGCTGCTGGAGTGCTTCAACTACTGCAACCACTACGGCCTGGTGACCGAGACGCCGGGGCAGTTCCAGCGGCGGCACACCTGGAACCACCTCACCCCGTTCGTGCGCATCCTCGCGCTCGAGATCACCAACCACGCCGGCCACCACGCCGACAGCTACAAGCCCTTCTACGAGCTGGTGCCCGACCGCACCGGTCCGCAGCAGCCCCACTTCCTGCTCTGCGTGCTCACCTCGTTCGTGCCGCCGATCTGGCACCGGATGATCATCCGGCCGCTGCTCGAGGACTGGGACGAGCGCTTCGCCACCCCGCGCGAGCGCCGGCTGGCGCACGAGGCCAACCTCCGCGCCGGCTGGGTGGACGCGGGCGCCGCCCCGGTGATCGCCACCGGTGGAGCGTCGTGATGGGCCTCTTCGGCCGCACCCCGCCGCCGTCCACCTGCAGGGTGCGCGTGGCCAACGCCGAGCTCACCTTCGAGGTGCCGCGCAACCGGCTGCTGCTCGGGTCCGCGCTCGACCAGGGCGTCGCCTACCCGCACAACTGCCGGGTGGGGACGTGCGGGAGCTGCAAGACCCGGCTGGTGAGCGGCCGGATCCGTCCGCTCATCGACTTCGCGCTCTCGCCGCTGACCGCCGCGGAGCTGAAGGACGGATGCATCCTCGCCTGCCAGTCCAAGGTGCTCGGCGACCTGGAGATCGAGGCGCCGATCGCCCGCGGCGGCGGCGTCGCCGTGCAGCGGGTGACCGGGCGCATCGAGAGCGCGCAGACGATCGCCGCCGACGTCGTCGACCTGCGCCTGCGGCTGGACGAATCCTTCCGCCATCAGCCAGGCCAGTGGGTCTCGATCGGCGCCCGCGAGAGCGAGGTGCGCCGCGCCTACTCCCTCCACACCCCCTGCGATCCGGCGGGCACCACCGAGGCCGGCTTCTACATCAAGCGGCTGCCCGGCGGCGCCTTCTCCGAGTGGCTCTTCGGCGCCGACCGCACCGGGATCGAGATGGATCTGCTCGGACCGTTCGGCGTCCTCGGCGACCAGGAGATCATCGGGCACAACGTCTGCGTCGCCGGGTCCACCGGGCTCGCCCCGGTCGTCTGCCTCATCGAGGCGGCGCTGGAGGGGTCGCCGCAGCCGCGCTTCACCCTGGTGTTCGGCGTCCGCGATGCCGAGGACCTCTTCGCCCTCGACCGCCTCGAGGCGCTCGCGCAGCGCCACCCCGGACGGCTGCGGGTCGTCCCGATGCTCTCCCACGAGCCTGCGGGCAGCCGCTGGCAGGGCGGGCGCGGGCTGGTCACCGAGGCGCTGACCGCCGACCTGGAGATCGACCCCGAGACGACTCAGGCCTTCCTCTGCGGCGGCGTCGCGATGGTCGACGCCTGCGAGCGGCGGCTGCGCGAGCTCGGCGTCGCGCCGGAGCGGGTCCACGCCGACCGCTTCGTGCCGACCGGCGCCACGGTCGCGGCGATCACCGTCTGAGCAGCTGCGGCGGCCGGTCGACCAGCGCCTGGTAGACCAGGGTGCGGAACTGCGAGCGGATGGGGTGCGTGCTCGACGGCATCAGCTGGGTGAGGAAGATCGCGGTGAGCTCCTCGGTGGGGTCGATCCAGAACGCGGTGCTGGCGGCGCCGCCCCAGGCGATCTCGCCCGCCGAGCAGAGCGAGCGGCCCTTCGTCGGGTCGACGACGACCGAGACGCCGAGCCCGAAGCCGACCCCGCTGAAGGGCATCTCCGCGAAGAGTGGACGGCCGACCTCCTCGAGGTCGGCCCCGCCGGGGAGGTGGTTGCGGGACATGTAGTCGACGGTGCGGCTGCCGAGCAGCCGGACGCCGTCGAGGCTGCCGCCGCCGAGCAGCATCCTGGTGAAGCGGTGGTAGTCGGCCGCGGTCGACACCAGGCCGCCGCCCCCGGAGAGGAAGGCCGGCGGCCGCCGGCCGACGACGTCGAAGGCGGCGTTGCGCACCGCGCGGCCGGTGCGCGGGTCGGGGGCGTAGAGGGTCGCCAGCCGGTCATCGTCGGTCCAGAAGGCGGTCCCGGTCATCCCCAGCGGGGCGAGGATCCGCTCCTCCAGGAAGCGGTCGAGCGGCTGGCCGGAGACGACCTCGACGACCCGTCCGAGGACGTCGGTCGAGACCGAGTAGTTCCACTCCGTGCCCGGCTGGAAGACGAGCGGCAGCGCCGCCCAGGCGTCGCAGCAGGCGGCGAGGTCCATGTCCTTGGGCGAGCCCCACTCGAAGCCGGCGGCGCGGTACATGGCGTCGACGGGGTGGGCGTGGTGGAAGCCGTAGGTGAGCCCGGATGTGTGGGTGAGCAGGTGCCAGATCCGAACCGGCTCCTGGGCGGGGACGGTCAGCGGCTTGAGCGACGAGCCCTTGCTGTAGACACGGACGTTGTCGAAGGCTGGGATGTACCGCGCCACCGGGTCGGTGAGCGCGAGACGGCCCTCCTCGTAGAGCATCAGCGCCGCCACCGAGGTGATCGGCTTGGTCATCGAGAAGATCCGCCAGCGGGTGTCGAGCTCGACCGGGAGCTTCGCATCGATGTCGCGCATTCCGCTGCGGGAGAGATGCGCCACCCGCCCGAAGCGGCTGACCAGCGCGATCCATCCGGCCAGCCGGCCGTCCTCGACGTAGCCGTCGAAGAGCCGATCGATGCGCGCCAGCCGCTCGGGGTCGAGGCCGACCTCGCCGGGCTCCACCTCGATCCTCAGTCCGCTCTCCTCCGCCATCGATCACCTCCCAGCCCGCCGGCGCGACGCCGACCATTGTGCCCGCGACCGGCCGTTCCACGGCCTGCGCCGGGTCCGGAGAAAGGCCACAACTGCAAGAAGTCCAACAGCTGTTTGACACGGATGAATCATTGGGAGTAGCGTAAGCACCACGGGTGGCGGCGCGGACGGTGTGTTGTTCCCGAGGAGTGAGGGAGGGGGTGTGCAGACGTCCTCATGGTGATGTGACACAGATGACGTATCTGCGCTGACGGATGTCTGGCGGCGGCGGCCGCCCAGCGGAATGGGAAGGGATGATGAACGCGACTGCTGCTGCTGCCATGAAATGGACCTATGTGACCAGAACGTTGCCGCATGGCACCCCCATGACGGTGGGGGAGTGGCGGCGGCCTCCTCGGCCGGGCGATCTGGTGATCGCGCGGATCACCGAGATCGGGGTGCACGACCACGCCGAGAACCGCAACGGCCGGCGCATGCGTCTGCACTGCGGCGACGTGGTGGTGGGTGCGCTCGGCAATCGCTACGCCACCGACTTCTACGAGGGCTACGTCCTCGACAGTCAGAGCGCCCACCTGCTCACCGCCGGCGGGATGATCGGGTCGGTGGTCTCCAGCCACGACATTCACGGCCATCCCACCGCGCTCGAGATCATCGGCGGCCTGGTCGGCGCTGACGGCGAGGCGCTCTCCACCGAGGACTTCGCCCGTCCCTTCCCGGCCGCGCCGCTCCGGCGTCCGCCGGTGCTGGTGGTCGTCGGCTCGGGGATGAACGCGGGCAAGACCACCACCGCGGCGGCGATGGTCCGGGGCTGGACCCGCGCGGGGATGCGCGTCGGCGCCGGCAAGGTGACCGGTTCGGGCAGCGGCAAGGACCGCTGGGAGTACCTGGACTCCGGGGCCGCGGCGGTCGCCGACTTCCTCGACTTCGGGATGCCCTCGACCTTCGGCTACCCCGGCGACCGGCTGGTGGCGACGATGTTCGCCATCCGCGACACCCTCGCCGTCGAGGGCTGCGACGCCATCGTCCTGGAGATCGCCGACGGGCTGCTGATGCCCGAGACCGCGCGTCTGCTCCGCCACCTTCGCGGCGAGGTCGACGGCATCGTGCTCGCCACCGGGGACGCGCTGTCGGCGCGCTCGGGGATGGACATCCTCCGCGAGCACGACCTGCCGGTGCGCGCGCTCAGCGGCCTGCTGAGCCGCAGCCCGCTGGCGGCGCGCGAGGCGCTGCGCGCCACCGGGATGCCCGTCCGCACCGCCTCCGAGCTGGCCGCCGGCGAGGCCCTCGACCTCCTCCCCACCGCCGTCTCCGCCGCGCTGTGATCGTCACCGCCCGAGTGCGGTGGGGGCGGGGACACCCGCCCCCCGGTGGTCTCGAGGAGGTGGAGCTGGCGGTGGAGCGGGTGGAGGACCGCGCCCTGGTCCTCCCCGGCCTCACCGTGGCCTGCCCCGGCGAGGCCGCGCTCTTCGACGGCCCCGACCTCCGCTTCGACCCCCGGCAGGGAGGCCGGCCCGGCGCCGATCCCGCGCACCTCCGCGAGGCGCTCGCCTTCGGCGTGGTGAACACCGCGTACCACCTCGACCGCGCGCTGCGCTGGGTCTCCGCGATGCGCGGTCGCGCCCTGCCGCCGCTGACGGTGCGCGTCGGCGCCCATGCCGCCCAGAACCCCGGCTGGGGCGGCGGCCACTACCGCCTCCCCGCGACCGGCTACAGCACCCTGCCCGAGGAGGAGGCGCCGGCGGTCACCGGGGAGATCCACCTCGGCACCGGCGGACGGCTGGTCTCGCTCGAGGGCCGCGCATACCTGCACACCAGCAGCCACGACCCGGCGATCGTCTGCCACGAGTTCGGCCACCACCTGCTCAGCCATACCGCCGACCTGCGCTGCAACCGGCGGCGTCCCCCGGCCGAGCAGACCAACCGGCGGACGCCGCTCGACGAGGGCATCAGCGACTACGTCGCCGCGGTGCTGATCGGCACCCCGGACATCTACGGCTGGCACCGGGCCTCGGTGCCGTCCTGGTCGGAGCGGCGGCGGCGCCTCGACGTGCCCCGCACCATGGCGCACTTCGTCGGCGGTCATCGCAGCGACCCGCATGCCGACGGCGCCATCTGGTCGGCGGCGCTGTGGGCGGCGCGCACCGAGGTCGAGCGCCGTGGGATCGCGCCGGAGCGCTTCGACGCCGTGATGGTGCGGTCGCTCGACCGCATCGGCCGGGTGGGGGAGGGGCTTCCCACCGAGGAGGCACAGCGCCGCCGGCGCCGCTTCGCCGGCGCTCTCGAGGCGATCCTCGAGGAGGACGCGGCCGGCGGCGGCGAGATGGCAGACATCGTGGAGAGCGTGTTCGCGGGGCGCGGCATCGAGCTCGGCACCGCCAACAACGCGGCGCGCTGGCGGGCCCGGCGGGCGCGGCCGGTCCCGGCCCCGATCGCGGCGAGCGCATGAGCGGCCTGCCGCTGCGGGCGCCGGACCGGAGCGCGGTGGGCAACCTCTGGAGCTTCCGTGCCTACGGCCGGCCGCACCTGCGCATTCTCGGCGCCGGTGTGGTGCTCCGCGCCCTGGAGACGCTCGCCGACCTCGGCCAGCCCTGGCCGCTGGTGGTGATCGTCGACTACGTCATCGGCCACCACACCCCGCACGGTGCCGCCGCGACCCTGCTCGCGCCCGCCGGCCGGTCGCCGGTGATGCTGCTCACCCTCGCGGCGATCGCCACCCTGGTGCTCGGCGCGGCGAGCGGGCTCTTCGACTACCTCGGCGACCGGGTGATGAACAGCGCCGGCGAGCGCATCACCGCGGCGATCCGCGCCGATCTCTTCGCCCATCTGCAGCGGCTGCCGCTGAGCTTCCACGACCGGGTCTCGCTCGGCGAGCTGACCAGCCGTCTCACCATGGACACCGACCGCATCGACGACGCGCTCGTCGACGTCTTCTCCACGCTCATGCCCGCGCTGTTCACCGTGGCCGGACTGCTCGCCGTCACCATGCTCGTCGACTGGCGGCTGGGACTGCTCACCCTCGCCTGCGTGCCGATCCTGGTGGCGGTGATCAGCCGCTACTCGAAGCTCACCCGGGCGGCGGCGCGCGCGCGGCGGGCCTCGCGGGGTGCGCTCAGCGCCCAGGCCACCGAGGTGCTCTCGGGGATCCGGACGGTGATCGCGCTCGGCGGCCAGGAGGTCCACGACCGTGCCTTCGCCGCCGGCAACCAGGCGACCCTCGATGCGGGGCTGCGCTCGGTCGACGTCAGCGCCCGCTTCACCCCGCTGGTGGAGATCTCCACCCAGGCCGGCACCGCCGCGCTGCTCTGGGTCGGCGGCTTCGGGGTGCTCCACCACAGCTGGAGCCTCGGAGTCCTGCTCGTGGTGCTCTCCTACGTGCGCACCATGCTCCGGCCGCTGCGCTCGCTCTCGCGGCTCTCGTCGACCCTCGCCACCGGCTCGGCGGCCGCGGAGCGGGTCTCCGCGGTGCTCGTCGAGCCCCGCAGCGCGCTGGCGCCGCGCATGCCCGGCGACCTCAGTCCGGAGCTCGCGCCCACGGTCCGCGCGCGGGGGGCCCTGGAGCTGCGTGGCGTGACCGTCGACTACGGCCGCGGCGCGGTGCTCCGCGACGCCTCGCTCGACATCCCCGCAGGACGGCGGGTCGCGCTCGTCGGCGCCAACGGGGCCGGCAAGTCGTCGCTGCTCTCGCTGATCGCCGGGCTCTATCCGCCGGCGGAGGGCGAGGTGCTGCTCGACGGCTACGTCCTCCAGCGGCTGCCCGCCGGCTGGCTGCGCGCCCAGCTGTCGGTGGTCCCGCAGGACACCTTCCTCTTCTCCGGATCGCTCTGGGACAACATCCGCTACGGGCGCATCGACTGCAGCGACGACGAGGTGATCGCCGCGGCCGAGCGCGCCCTGGTGCTCGAGTTCGCGTCGACGCTCCCCGGCGGCCTGCACGCGCTTCTCGGCGACCGCGGCAGCGGCCTCTCCGGAGGGCAGAAGCAGCGCATCTCCATCGCCCGCGCCCTGCTCCGCGACGCCCCGGTGGTGCTCCTCGACGAGCCCACCTCCGACCTCGATCCCGAGGCCGAGCGGGTGGTGGTCCGTGCGCTCTGCGAGCTGATGGCGGGACGGACGGTGGTGATGGCGACCCACCGTCCGGCGCTGCTCGAGCTCGCCGACCGGGTGGTCACGGTGCGCGACGGGAACATCGTCGAGGTGGGCGGCGCGGCGCCGACCCGCGAGGTGCGTGGCCGCCCGGTGCGGCGTCCGGCGGCGGCCCGTCAGCTGCTCCGCGAGGAGTTGACCGCCGTCTTCCACGGTTGCTAGGGTCCCGCGGCGTGATCCGCCGAGCTGCCGTGTCCGTCTGCCTCGGGCTTGCCGGGGTCCTTCCCGCCGCCGCCGTCGGGCACGTCGCCGCCGCGCCGGCCGCTGCGTCGGAGTGCCCCGCCGAGGAGGTGTGCGTCTGGAGCGGCGCCGGCTACTCCGGGACGGTGACGGTGATCCAGGACGAGGCCTGCGACACCGCGCCGGTGGGGTCGGCGATGGAGAACGACGGCGACACCCTCCAGGAGCTGCGGGTCTATCCGCAGCCGGGATGCGCCGGCACCGCGGTGGTGGTGAGGGCGGGACAGTCCGCTCCGAACCTCAGCGGGAAGAGCTACCAGAACTGGCACGACCCCAGGGCGGCGCCGTAGCCGGCCTCGCGTCCCCTTCCGGTTGGATGCGCTGTCTAAACTGAGGGTGTGACGCTGCGTCCCCTTCCCAGCCCGCTGCGCGAGCGGCTCGAGCTGGCCGTCTCCGCCTTCGCCGAGAAGGGATTCGAGGCGACCCGGATGGAGGACGTCGCCGAGGTCACCGGCGTGCCCAAGGCGACTCTCTACTACCACTTCCAGGGCAAGGAGCAGATCCTCGCCTGGCTGCTGGCCTCGCTGCTCCGCGACGTCGCCGACGAGGTGCAGCGGGCGATCGCCGGCCCGCAGACAGCCCTGCTCCGGCTCGAGTCGATCGTCCGCGCTCAGCTGCGGGTGATGGCGGCGCGTCCCGGCGCCTGCAGGGTGCTGCTCTTCGACCTCAGCCGCGCCGGCCGCATCCCCGAGATCGCCGCCGCGATCGGCGAGGCATTCCTCCTCCCCGTCGCCCGGCTGCTCGCCGAGGGGCGCGCCGACGGCTCGATCGGCGGACCGACCGACGACGAGGCCACCAGCGCCGCGATCTACGGCGCGGTGACGGTGACCGGGCTCCACTACCTGCTCGCGCACGGAACCCTCGACGCCGAGCACGTCGGCGACATCGTGGCCGGCCTGCTCACCCACGGGCTGCGCGCGTCCTGACCTCCACCGGGGACGACGTCGCCATCGACCTGCGGCGACTGTCGCCGCTGGACGCGGTGCGCCTGGGACGCATCGGCCTGACGCTGACCCGCAACGGGGTGCTCAGCACCGCGCGGCGCGGACCCTTCCTGGTGCTCCGTCCCCGCGACCAGGGGCTGCTCGCGCTGGCGCGGGCGCTGCGCAAGAGCTTCGTCGAGCTGGGCCCGACCTTCGTCAAGCTCGGCCAGCTCATCGCCTCCAGCCCGGGCGTCTTCCCCGAGGCGTTCTCCGAGGAGTTCCGCCAGCTGCTCGACGACGTCCCCCCGGAGAAGCCGTCGACGGTGCGCAAGGTCATCGAGGAGGGGCTCGGCGAGCCGGTGGACCGGCTCTTCGCCTCCTTCGAGGAGCGGCCGCGGGCGGCGGCGTCCATCGCCCAGGTACACCGCGCCCGGCTGCGCGACGGCCGGATGGTGGCGGTCAAGGTGCGCCGTCCGGGGCTGAGCACCCGCGTCGAACGCGACCTCCGCCTGATGAAGCTGTTCGCCCTGCCCCTGGAGCGCGCCGGGTCGCTGGGGAAGGCGATCAGCCCGGTGGCGATCGCCGAGGACTTCGCCGCCAGCCTGCGCACCGAGATGGACCTGCGCATCGAGGCGCGGCGCATGGCCCAGTTCGCCCACAACCTCCACCTGGGCGGCGCCAACCCGCGCGTGCACGTCCCGGTGGCGATCGAGGGGATGGTGAGCGAGGCCGTGCTGGTGATGAGCTTCATCGACGGCGACCCGATCGACATCGCGGCGCGCCGGCTGGGCAGCACCGCGGTCTTCGACGTCGGCATCGAGGCGATGCGCGCCTGGCTGGAGGCGGCGCTGCGCCACGGGCTGTTCCACGGCGACGTGCACGCCGCCAACATCTTCTACACCGCCGACGGCGACATCGCCCTGCTCGACTTCGGGATCATGGGCGAGCTCGACAAACCGCTGCGCCACGTTCTCTGCCAGTCGCTGCCCCGCGCCATCCGCAACGCGGTGCTCCGCGGCGACCCGCGCGGCATCGGCGCGGTGCTCGAGGAGGCGGGGCTGTGCCGCGGTCCCGTCGACGAGGAGGCGCTGGGCCGCGACGTCGCCGCCATCGTCCTCCATCACCTCGACCGCCCACTCGCGGAGATCTCCTTTCCCCGCCTGCTCATCGACGTGTTCACGGTGGCGCTGCGCCACCGGCTCACCCTGCCCCGCGAGCTCATCCTCGTCGGCCGCCAGCTGATGCTCTTCGAGGGCTATTCGCGGATGGTCGCACCCGACCTCAACATCTTCGCCGAGCCCGAGATCGTCACCTACCTGCTCGACGGGCTCATCGACGCCCGGGTGCTCGCCCGGCTGCCGGAGATCCTGAGCCGGGTCCACTGATCAAGCCTCATCATCAGCGTCTGCGACGAGGTGCTGCGGCAGCAGGTCGAGGAGGACGGTTATGGTGTTCAGGTGTGTCGTGGTCGCCACCGACGGCAGCCGGACGGCCGAGGTGGCGGTTCAGCACGGGATCGCCCTGGCGCGTGGCTCCGCCGCGCACCTCCACCTCGTCAACGCCCGGAGGTCCGGCGGCGGCCTGATGGCGACCACACACGAGACGGCTGCGTTCGTCGGCACCTGCCTCGCGGAGGAGGCCGATGCGCAGGGCAAGCTCGGCGCCACGCTCGAGCGCCGGGCCGCCGAGCTGCGTGCCGAGGGCATCGAGGTCGCCGTCCACTGCCGGGTGGGCGATCCCGCCGAGGTCATCGTCCGGCTTGCCGAGGAGGTGGGCGCCGACCTCGTCGTCGTCGGCAACCGCGGGATGCAGCGGCGCATGCTCGGCAGCGTCCCCAACTCGGTGAGCCACCGGGCTCCCTGCTCCGTGCTGATCGTCCGCACCACCTGACCGACGGCTCAGGGCACGGCCTCGAGGGTGCGGTCGGTGGTGACGTCGAAGGGCACGCCCTGGTACGTGCCCTGGTCGTGCTCGCTCTCGGTCGCGGCCATGCCGAGCTCGGTGACCCAGCACGACGTGACCTTGCGCGACCCGCTCAGATCGCCGCTGAAGGTGGTGTCGGACCGGGTCACGGTACAGCCGTGCGGCCGGCCCGCCACGCTCACCGTGCGAGTGCCGGTGACCGTCGTGGTGGTGTGCCCGTGGGTGCTGCCCGTCGACCAGTCCGAGACGTAGGTGGCGCCGACCCGCACCGGCGATCCGAGCAGGAGGAGCGGCGGCTGGAAGGTTCCGCCGAAGGCGAGGCCGGTCGTCGACCCCTGGGTCGCCAGCAGCTCCACGCCGCCCGGCGCGTAGCGGCGCTCGTCCTCCTGTGAGCCGGCGTTCGACGACGTGCTCAGCCGGAGCACCGGGGCGTCGGCGGTGCCGCCGGTGCGGCTGACGCCGGTGGTGACCTCCTCGCTGAACGGCTGCTGCGAGCCGACCACGCCGACTCGCCGGGTGCCCTCGAGGTGGTACAGCCAGCCGCCGCTGGCGGGGACGGCGATGCGCGCGGCGGACCCGGCCGGTGGCGCCGCCGCCGCGGCGGGGGCGGGCGGACCGGGGACGGCGGGGGTGGCGCGGGCGCCGGTGCGCGGTGCCGCCACGGGCGCCGTCGCGTGCGCGCTCGCCGCCGGCGCCGGCGCGATCCGCGGAGCCGGGAGCGCGGCCTGGGGTGCGGTGGCCGCCGGCGCGGCGCCCGGGACTCGACCCGCGGTCAGCCCCTCGGCGAGCGGGGTGCCGGCGAGCACCACCGCCGCCACCGCGGCGGCGAGACCGAGCTCGGCCGCGGTGGCCCCCAGGCGCAGCGCCCGTCGCGGCCTGGTTCTGGACGAGATCGGCCAGAACGCGAGCGGACCCAGAGCGATGGTGAGCGCCGGCACCAGCAGCGGGCGCACCAGGAAGGTGTCGATGAGCACGCCGACGGTGACGGCGAAGCCCATCTGCGCGAGCGTGGGCAGCGGGGCGATCACCATGGCGACGAAGGTCCCGGCGAGGATGAGTCCCGCCGAGGAGATCACCGGGCCGGTGTCGACCAGTCCGCGCACCGCGGCGTCGGCGACCGGCGCTCCCTGGTCGAGCGCCTCGCGCATCCGGCTGGTGATGAAGATGTTGTAGTCGGCGCCGAGGGCGACGAGGATGACGAAGAGGAAGGGCGGCACCCAGAACGAGAGGTCCCCCTGGCCAAGGAGGCCGCTGAAGACCACCACGGTCAGCCCCAGCGCGGCGGCGTAGGAGAGCAGCACGGTGGCGAGCAGGTAGAGCGGCGTCACCGGCGAGCGCAGCAGCAGGGCGAGCACCACCAGGATGGAGACGAGCAGCACCGCGACGATCCGGTGGAAGTCCTCGGAGCCGAGGCGCTCGATGTCGGCGAAGAGCGCCGGCGGACCGCCGACCGACAGCCGGGCGCCCGCCAGCGGGCCGCCGCTCAGAGTTGCGGCCGCGGTCGACGCCACCCGCGGGATGAGCTGGAGCGCCGCGGGCGCGTAGGGGTCGCCGTGCACCACCACGAGGAGGCGGGTCGAGGTGCCCCCGGCGCCGACGAAGTAGTCCGCCGGCGCGGCGAGCTGGGGGTAGGCGTGGAGCACCGGCGCGGTGAGGCGCAGCCCCGCCGGTGACCCCATCGCCGAGAGGAGAGGAGTGACGTCGACGCGGTTGGGATCGATGCCGAGCGAGCGCATGTCCGCCACCCCGGGCAGGCCGCCGGGGCCCGAGCGCAGCGTGATCGGCGCCCCCGCCGGCTGGGTGGCCGAGCGCACCTCGGCGACCCCGGGCAGGGCGCGGAGCGCGTCGGTGAGGCGGTCGGTGACGTCGAGCGCGGCGGCGTCGCGCACCGCGCGGGTGCCGTCGACCACCAGCACGATGGGGGCGAGCTCGCCGGTGGGGAGGTGGCCGGCGATGGTCTCGGCGCCCTGCCGCGAGTCCGCCGACGGGGGCAGCTCGCGGGCGAGGTCGAAGGACTGGTGAAAGCCGCGCAGCCCGGTCGCGCAGACCAGCAGGGCGGCGACCACGGCGACGCTGACGGCGACCGGGCGCCGGCGCACCCGAGCTCCCACCCGCTCCCAGACCCCGGGACCGGTCCGCTGCCGCGGCCGCAGCGCGCGCCCGCCGAGCAGCTCGAGGAGCGCCGGGGTGAGGGTCAGCCCCGCCGCCACGGTCACGGCGACGGCGACGCCGACGGCCGGGCCGATGGTCCGGTAGATCCCCATCCGGGCGGTGAGCAGGGAGAGGAAGCCGAAGATCACCGTCGCCCCCGAGGCGGCGATCACCGGGGCGGTGGCGCGGCGGGCGCGGCGCACCGCGGCGGTGCGCTCGACGCCGGCGCCGAGCTCCTCGCGGTAGCGGGCGACGATGAAGAGGCAGTAGTCGGTCCCGGCGCCGAAGACCATCACCACCATCAGGGTGGTGGCCAGGCTGGAGACCTCGAGCCCGTGGGTGGCGAGGGTGCCGATGACCCCGAGCGCGACCGCGAAGGCGATGCCGCTGGTGATCAACGGGACCAGCGCCCCGCGGAGCGAGCGATAGACGAGCAGCAGGATGAGCAGCACCAGCGTCACCGAGGCGATGGCGGTGCGGGTGAAGCCGGCCGTGACCTCGCCGGTCTCGTCGGCGCTGAGCCCCGCGACCCCGGAGAGGTGGTGGAGCAGCCCGGGAGGCGCGGTGGCGTCGAGGCGGGCGCGGAGCCGGGTCACCGCGTCGTCCGCGGCCAGCGAGAAGGGGGCGGGACGCAACCCGACGACGATGAGCGCGGTGGTGCCGTCGGGCGAGGTGAGCACCGAGGAGAGGCGCGAGAGCCCGCTCGCGGACTCGACGCTCGCCACCGTCCTCGCCATCGCCGGCGACGCCAGCTCCTCGCTCAGCCGGGCCTGGTAGGCGTGGTCGGCGGCGGTGAGCCCCCCGTCGCGGTGGAGGACGATCAGGCCGGAGTCGAGCGAGGGGTCGTGGGGGAAGAGGCGGTGGAGCAGCTGGGCCGTCTGCTGCGAGGGGGCGTCCCGGGGGAGCAGGGCGGTCTCGTCCTGGACCGCGACCGTGGTCAGGGAGGGGGCGGCGAGGAGCGCCAGGGCCGCGGTGGCCAGCCAGCCGGCGACCACCAGGACGGGTCTGCGGAGCAGCCGGCGGGCGCGGCCGCCGTGGTCGGGTCCCGCCATGACGCGCACCCCCGCCTCTCCCGATCCTGCTCAGCGAGTATAGACCCGGAGTCCAAATCTGTCAGACCGCGGTCGCCCCCGCGTCGATGGCGAGCTGCGCGCCGGTCATGCTCCGCGCCGCGTCGGAGGCGAGGTAGACGACCAGCTCGGCGATGTCCTCGACCGGGGTGAGCGGCACCGGCAGGATGCTGCCGAAGGACGCCGCGTACTGCGGGTTGGCGCAGAGGATGTCGAGCACCTCGGTGTTCTCGGTCGCCATCGGGGTGGCGACCCCCCACGGGTGGATCGAGTTCACTCGGATGCCGTGCTCGCCGAGCTCGATCGCCGCGGACTTGGTCAGCCCCACCAGGCCGTGCTTCGCCGCCGAGTAGTGCGCCTGCCGGGGCAGCGACTTCAGCCCGGCCACCGAGCTGGTGACGATCACCGAGCCGCCGCGGCCCTGGGCGATGAGCAGGGGCACGGTGGCCTTCAGGGTGTGCCAGACGCCGGTGAGGTTGGTGTCGATGACCGCGCCCCAGCGCTCCTCGGAGAGCTCCCAGACATGGCCCCAGTCGAGGATCCCGGCGTTGGCGACGACGACGTCGAGGCCGCCGAGGGCGGCGGCGCCCTCGTCGACCGCGGCCTTGAGCGCGGCGTAGTCGCGGACGTCGGCGCGGCGGGCGACGACCCGGCGGCCGCGCTCCTCGACCAGTCGCGCGGTCTCGCGGAGGTCGTCGGGTGTCGCCGGCGGATAGCCGAGCGGCACCACCTCGGCGCAGACGTCGACGGCGACGATGTCGGCGCCCTCGGCCGCGAGCAGCACCGCCTCGGCGCGCCCCTGACCGCGCGCCGCGCCGGTGACCAGCGCGACCTTTCCCTCGACCCGGCCCATGCGCCGTCCCCCCCGTCTGTATTGCAAGTCTAGACTGGAAGTCTAACCAGCTGACCGCCCCCGGCGCCGCCCCGGCCGCCTGCGTCATGCTCTGGGCGCGATGGCGGTGCTCCTCCCCGCGCCGGCGGCGCCGGTCACCCCGCCCCGGCAGGAGACGGCGACGCGCCGGAGCCGCGGGCGCCGCCCGTGGGTCGCCGCGGCGCTGGTCCTGCTCGTCGCCGCCGCCGCCGTGCTCCGGCTCGTGCGCCTCGGCGACCAGCCCGGCGGCCTCTTCCAGGACGAGGCCGCGGAGGGGCTCGACGCCTGGCGGATCCTCCACGTCCCCGGGTTCCACCCGCTCTTCCTCGCCGACGACGGCGGACGCGAGGTCAGCTTCGCCTACCTGGTGGCGGCGGTGTTCCACGTCACCGGCCCGAGCGTCCTGGCGTTGCGCGCCACCGCGGCGGTGCTCGGCATCGCGGGCGTCGCGGTCACGCCGCTGGCGCTGCGCCGCTTCGGCGCGACCGCGGTGCTCGCGGGCACCGCCTGGGCGGCGGGCTCGGTCTGGCTCGTGGCGGTCGACCGCGACGGGATGCGCAACGTGCTCGTCCCCCTGGCGGGGACGCTCGCGCTCGCCGCGCTGCTCGCCTGGGGTGACCGTCCCTCATCACGATGGCGCGCGGCGCTGGCGGGCGGCGCCTGCGGGCTGGGGCTGTGGACCTACCAGCCGCTCAAGCTGCTCCCCGTGCTGGCGGCGCTGTGGCTGCTCTGGCTGCGCCGGTCCGACCCCGACCGCTGGCGGGCGATGCGCGCCACCCTCCGCCCCGCCGCGATCGCGCTCGCGGTGCTGGCGGCGCCGATCGTCCTCGCGGCGGTCGCCGACCCGGTGAGCTACTTCGGGCGCGGGCTGAGCGTCAGCGCCGCCAACCCCGAGCGTCACGGGCTCAGCGCCATGCCGCTGCACGTGCTCCGCACCCTGGGGATGTTCGGGGTGCTCGGCGACCCCAACCCGCGCCACGACGCCGGCGGGATGCCGCTGCTGCCGCTCGCGGTGGTGCCGCTGGCGATCGCCGGGGCGGTGCGCTGCTGGCGGGGACGCACCGACCCGGGGATGCGGCTGGTCCTGCTCGGGGTGCCGGTGATGCTGCTGCCGCCGCTGGTGGCGACCGAGGGGGCGGCGCCTCACTTCCTCCGCAGCCTCGGGCTCGCCCCCTTCTGCGCCGGGCTCGTGGGCATCGGCGCCGCGGCCGCCGTCGACGCCGGGCGGCGCCGCGGGCGCGGCGCCGCAACCCTTCTCGCCGGAGCGGCTGTGGGGGTCCTGCTGCTGCTCCCGGCGGTGGCCGGCGCACGCGCCTACCTCGACCGCCCGGTGGGCGAGCGCTACTCGGCCTACTCCTTCGACCTGGTGGCGATGGCGCAGCGGGCCGCGGCGCGGCCGGGAAGCGTGATCGTGCTCGACGACTACCGCGCCCTGGTGGTGCGCTTCCTCGACGCCGGCCTGCCGGTGACCGTGGCCGATCCCGGGACCCGGCTGCGGCCGCCGCCGGGCACGCCGGTGCTCGCGCTGAGCCGCGCCACCCTGGCGACCAGCCTCGGCGCGGCCGCCGCCGCCCGCGCGGCGGTGGTCGAGCGCGACCCGACGGGAGCGCCGCGGGTCTGGTCGGCGGCGAGCGGATGACCGCGCTCGCCGCGCCCGTCGCCGAGACCCCGCCGGCGGCGGCCCCGCGGCCCGGGGCGGGGGGGTATCGCCTCGGCGTCGCGCTCATCGCCGGCGCCGGGCTCGCCGCCCGCCTCGTCCTGCTCGGCCGGCAGCCGATCTCCCGCGATGAGGCGTTCACCGCGGTGGTGGCGCGGCGCTCCTGGGCGGGGATGCTCGACGGGGTGCGCCACGACTCGGCGCCGCCGCTGAGCTATCTGCTCGACCACCTCGCCACCACCTTCAGCTCCAGCCCCTCGCTGCTGCGCCTGCCCTCGGCGCTCGCCGGCGCCGCGGCCATCCCCGTCGCCGCCGCCCTGGGCCGCCGACTCGGCGGCGACCGCGCCGGCCTGGGCGCCGCCGCGGCCTGCGCCGCGCTCCCCTCGCTGCTCATCCCCGCTCGCGACGCGAGGATGTACGCGCTCGCCGCCACCCTGGTGATGGCGGTGACCCTGGTGCTCTGGCGGGCGCTCGAGCGCCCCGACCGCGGACGGCTCGCCGTGCTCAGCGGCGTGGTCGCGGCGTCGCTGCTCTCCCACTACCTCGCCGCCGTCGCGCTGGCGGCGGCGGTGGTGGCGGGGGCGGTGGTGCTGCCCCACCGGCGGGCGCTGCCCCGGGTCCTGCTCGCGGTGGGGCTGGGCTGCCTGCCGCTCGCGCTCTGGCTCCCCCTCGCCCACGCCCAGGCCGCCAACGCCGGCCAGGGCTTCTGGGCCTCGAACCTCGGGCCCGCCCCCACCCTGGGGATCGTCACCCAGCTCCTCGCCGGGCCCGGGGTCGACCAGGCGCTGCCCCAGCACACCCTCCTGGTCGTCGCCCAGGGGTTCTCGCTGCTCGGGGCGTCGCTCGCCGGCGCCGCGGTGCTCCTCGGCATCGCCCGGCCGGTGGTCTCGGGATGGCGCGGCGGCTGGTACCTCGCCGCCGCCGGGCTCGGCGGCATCGGCCTGCTCTGCCTGATCAGTCTGCGCAGCCCGATCTGGGACGCGCGCTACGCGAGCGTTCTCTGGCCGCCGCTGGTGCCGCTGCTCGGCCTGGGCCTGGCCCGGCTGCGCGCCCTCGCGGTGCTCCCGGTCGCGGCGATGGCGACCGCCGGGCTGCTCATGGCCTTCCTCCAGACCCGCCCCGACGTCGACTCGGTGGCGGCGGAGCTCCGCGGCCGGGTCGGTCCCGGTGACGTGGTCCTCGCCACCCCCGACACCTACCTCCAGCTGCTCGCCGCGGGCGACGCCGCGACGGTGGCGCGGACCCACGTGCCCGCGCCGTCGGTCGACTGGTTCTGGGGTGTCGCCGCCTACCCGCCGGGAGCGCTGATGCCGGTTCCGCCCGCCTCGGCCCGGCGCGTCCGGGTCGTGACCGCCGAGGGCGACGCCCTCCCCGACCTGCCCCAGGATCTCGCCCGGACCTCCCACGGGTGCGCCGGCCTGGTCTGCATCGACGTCTTCGAAAGGGGTCAGAGGTAGCGTCCTCGCGACGTGACAGTCTCGCCGCCGTCACCGGACCCCGCCCGACGGCCCGCTCGGGCGGATAATCGCGCCCGATGTCCCAGATGACCGCGCTTCCCCCGGCGCCCCCCGAGGCTCCGCCTCCTCCCCCCGAGAAGAGTCCGGGCGGCGGTGGTCGCAAGCTCGTCCGCGACCTCCTCGAGGTGCTCGCCCTGGCGATCGCCCTCTACGTGGTCATCACCGTGTGCGTGCAGACCGTGCGCGTCGACGGGCCGAGCATGATCCCGACGCTCCAGAACAACGACCTGCTCTTCGCCGACAAGCTCACCTACACGCTGCACGCCCCCGAGCGCGGCGACATCGTGGTGCTCAAGCAGCCCGGCGATGTCAACCGCGACATCATCAAGCGGATCGTCGGGGTTCCCGGCGACACCATCGAGATCGACGGCGACTACCACGTCGTCAACGGGCAGCCCCGCCCGGCGGTGCTGATCAAGCCGGCGGGGGCGAGCACCTTCCAGGTCCTCCAGGAGCCCTACCTCCCCGACCAGACCAAGGATCCCTGGACCGACGTCGACTTCTGCTGCGACTCCAACGGCAAGGCGACCAAGACGCCGCAGGCGCTGACCATCCCCAAGGACCGGTTCTTCGTGATGGGCGACAACCGCAACGTCTCGCTCGACTCGCGGTACATCGGCCTGATCCCGCGGGCGAACATCATCGCCCGGGCGCGGCTGCGCATCTGGCCGCTCAGCACCTTCGGGGGGCTGGCGCACGGCCCGGCGCTCGCGACCTCGCTGCTGCTCCCGCTGCCCTGGGGGCTGTACCGCCAGCGCCGCCGCGTCGCCGCGCTGGTCGCGGCGCGGACGCGGATTTAAGCTCGGGGCGCTGACGCGCCCCCTTGCGGGGGACTCCCCCCTGCCTCCCCCGAGCCGGTGCTACCCGCTCAGCGCCGCCGCGGCCGCCGCCGGGTCGGCGTTGCCGGCGATCAGCCGGTCGACCGCGGCGAGCACCACCGCCCTCGGGGCGAGCCCGCCGCCGGCCGCGTGCGAGGCCTCGCATACCGCCAGCACCCAGCCGCGCTGCGGCTCGGGGAGCTGAGAGAGGAGCCGGTGGTCGTCGGACTGCAACCACGGCGCGATCGCCGGCTGTCCCGCACCGGCGCCGGCACCGGCGGGGGAGGGGAGCAGGGCGTCGTCGGACAGGGTGGGCCGCTGCGTGCTCATACCGCCATGATGGCGCGATCGCGAGCGCGGAACAAGGCCGCGAGCAGGCTCGCGGCCGGGGTCAGTCGGTGCCGGAGGACTCGACGCGGTGGCCGCTGGTCGGATGCTCCTGGACCCGGCCGGTGATGGTGACCTGGGTGGCGAGCGCGCGGTTCACCGCGGCGACCAGGGCGGGCACCGCGAAGGGCTTGCGCACCACCTCGATGTCGAGCATCGCCAGGCTCTCCGCCGACCGCCACAACCCCTCGTCACCGGTGACGATGAGGCAGGGGAGGGTGGGGTGGAGCGAGCGGATCTCCATCACGGTGTCGAGCCCGGTGGTCCCCGGCATGCGGAAGTCGGAGAGGAAGAGGTCGGGCCGCAGACCGTCACGCACCAGCCGTGTCGCCTCGACGCCGTCGAAGGCCGCCGTCACCTCGTGGCCGCTGCTCTCGAGCACGAGGCAGATCATGCGGAGAAGGTCGGCGTGGTCCTCCGCGACCAGGATCTTTGCCATTCCCCTCCACCGAACGCTACCACGGGGTCGACCGAAAGGCCGGACAACCCTTCAAACGCCACGGAGGCTTCGCTCTTGCGAAACGCTGTCCCACCACAGGGTCACCAGTCCGCGGGGCCGGCCGCCGACCAGCCAGCGCCCGTCCTCGTGGACCACCCACGGAGCGAGGAGCTCGACCAGCTCGGGGTCGCGCTCCGGCGGCAGGCAGAGGCGGCGCCGGAAGCCGGCGACGAGGTGGTCGCGGTGGCGGACGGCGAACCCCCGGGGCCGCTCCCAGCGCTCGACCCGGGGGTCGATGCCGATCTCACGGAGCACCGCGACGGCGTCCTCCCAGCCGGGACCGTCGGGCCGCTCCAGGTCCCAGAAGTGCCGCCAGAGGGCGCGTTCCTCCGGGGTGTCGCGGGGATGCGACTCGGTGATCTCCACCACCACGCGCCGCCCGGCCGCGGCGTCGAGGGCGAGGACGAAGGGGGCCAGGTCGCCGCAGTTGTAGAGGACATGCCCGCAGACCACGACGTCGGCGGCGCCCGCCTCGGCGGCCACCTCCGGCCAGCGGCCGGGTACCAGGGTGTCACCGCCGCTCGCCTCGAGCATCTCCTCGGAGGCGTCGACGGCGACGACGTGAGCCCCGGCGAGCGCCAGCGGGCGCGACATCGCCCCGCCCCCGGCGCCGACATCGATGACCCGCCCGTGCCGCGGCAGCGCCTCGAGCGCCCGACGGTGGGAGACGGTCAGCGGCGCCTCGGAGACGGCGAGGAAGGGCTCGACCGGCAGCCGCCACGGATCCTCGGGCGCCTGGGCGCGGATCTCCTCGGGGATGCCCCAGCCCTCGAGCTGCTCCCGCCAGCGCCGGGCCGCCGCGGCGTCGCTCACCCCGGCCGGCGCCGCCCCCGAGGAGCCGGCCGCCCGGCGGCGCTCGCCGCCCGCCCGACCGGGGCGGTGCGGTCGTCGGGATCCGGCGGCAGCACCATGCCCACCGCGAGCGCGTCGGCGAGCGCCCGCAGCCGCGAGTAGAAGCCCGCCGTGTGCGGCGACCGCGCCAGCCGCAGCGCGGTGAAGTCGAAGTGGTGGACCCACTCGTGGAGCAGGGTGTTGAGGAACACCTTGGCCGCCACCACCTGCCCCCGCACCGCGGTGCGGTGGTAGATGCGGATCCGCGCCCGGGAGACCTCGCCGTCCTCGAACCAGCAGCGGTAGTACCCGTAGGTCCGCGACCGCAGCCGCTGGCCGTCGTGCTGATGCACCTGCGGCCGGTCGGGGACGACCAGCTCCACCGGCCCGATCCGGGCGCAGGCGCAGAGCTCGTCGAGCAGCATCTGGCCGATGCGGCGGCGCTCGAGCGCGTCGTCCCCCGCCGAGACCACCCGCAGCGCCAGCCCTCGCGCCACGGTGCTGGGCCGCACGGGCAGCCCGGTGACCCGCTGGCTCTGCCGGTAGACGGCGTCGGTGTCCTGGCCGAACATGCTTTCGCCCCAGTATACGGCGGCTCCGAGCTCCCTCAGCCCTCCGAGACCACCCTCAGCGGCGGTCGAGGCCGATGACGTCACCCTCGGTGGAGCCGCTCCGCCGCTCGCGTACGATGCGGCTGCGCCGAGCTGGCGGAACGGTAGACGCCGTGGTCTTAAAAACCACTGGGGGCAACCCCGTCCGGGTTCGAATCCCGGGCTCGGCACCAGTTCAGGCGTGGTTGCGCACTAGAGTCCGCGCCCATGACCGTCATCGACGACCACGGGCGCCCCGAACCTCCGGTCGCGGCAGACGAGACCGCGACGCTCCTCGGCTTCCTCGACTATCAGCGCGCGACCCTGGGGTGGAAGTGCGCTGGGCTGGGCTCGGACGGGCTGCGGGCGAAGGTCGGCGCGTCGTCGGTGACACTCGGCGGGTTGCTCAAGCACATGGCCCTCGTCGAGGACGGCTGGTTCTCACGGTCGCTGCACGGCAGGGAGTACTCGCCTCCGTGGAACGCGGTGGACTGGAAGTCCGACCCGGACTGGGAATGGCACACCGCCACCGACGACTCCCCCGAGCAGCTCCGGGCGCTCTGGCAGGAGTCCGTGGATCGGTCCCGCGCCCTGACCGCGGAGGCGCTCGCCGACGGCGGCCTCGACCGGCTCGCCGGGCGCACGTGGCCCGACGGGACGGCGCCCAGCCTGCGATGGATCGTGGTCCACATGATCGAGGAGTACGCCCGGCACAACGGCCACGCCGACCTCCTGCGGGAGTCGGTGGACGGCGAGACCGGGGAGTAGCCCCCCCGTACGCGAGAGGTTTGACGCGATCTTGTCACGCCCGCCGTCACGGCCGTGACGGGACCGCCGCCAGGGTGTTCCGGCCCGTCCACTCGGCGAATGCCGGCTCCGAGCACCGACACACTCCTGTCGGTGGCCGCCCGCAGGCGGTTCCTTTGAGGAGACCCCCCATGGCAGACGAGATCAAGGCCCCGCGGGCCGCCCGCGCTGCGCGGCGCACCCGCAAGACCATCGTGCCCGAGGCCGTCGAGGCCGTCGTCGCCGCCGCCGAGGCCCCCGTTTCCGCCGAGCAGGTCGTCACCATCACCCGGGACGTGGTGTCCGCGTTCACCGCGCTCGAGTCCGCCACCCTCGAGGCCCGATCGAAGAGTCATCCGCTGACGCTGCGCCGCACCGGACAGGGCAAGTTCGTGGCCACCTGCAGCCGCTGCGAGCTCGACCTCCCGGTTCTCGACACCGCCCGCGGCTGGACCTACCCGACCCTCTCCGAGTGCCCGAACCCGCAGCAGTCGGCCAGCTGATCCCGATCAGCGGACGTCTGACACCTCACCTTCGGACCGCGGCGACCGTCGGCCGCGGCCGTGGAGTGGGGGAGGTCCCGGCAGCAGCAGTCCGGCACGTCACACCGCGCCATGACGACGCCCCGATCCACCATGCAGCCGCAGTCGGCGCACTCGAACTTCATCGGTCGCTCGCCCTCCGTCCTGCCACCTCCGGCTGGACCCTCGTGTCCGGACGTCAATATTCTCGCTCGGTGAGCCAGGACCACCTGCGGCCCGACGGGGAGGCGATCGGGCTCGCCCCGGAGCGCTGCGGTTCGCGGCGCGGCTCCGAGCTCGCCCCTCCGGAGCGGGAGCTCTATCGGTGGATCCTGCGGCGGTTCGCGGCCGCGTCACCGCCCAGCGTGTCAGACGTCGAGCGAGCCGCCGCCGAGCAGGGGATCGCCGCCGGCGCGGCCCTGCGCCGGATGGAGGAGGTCGACCTCGTCCACCGGCGACCTGACGGGACGATCTGGTGCGCGTACCCGTTCTCGGCGCAGCCGACCGGACACACCGTCGAGCTGGAGGGTGGCCAGCCGCCGCTGCACGCCATGTGCGCCATCGATGCGCTGGGGATCCCGCTCATGCTCCGCCGTGGTGCGGTGGTGCGATGTGCCGAGCCCACCACCGGTCGCGAGCTGGTGATCAGGATCGATCCGACAGGGGAGTCACGGTCGGAGCCGGCCGGTCCTGTCGCTCTCATCGCGAGGACGCTCGGCGAGGGGCCGCTCGCCTCCTCCTGCTGCCCGCTGATCAACCTCTTCGGGTCGCGGCGGCTCGCCGAGGAGTTCCTGGGCGGCCGCCCGGACCTGACCGGCGCGGTGCTCTCGCTCACCGACGCCGTGATCCTCGCCAGGGCGGTGTTCGAGGGCGTCCTCGACGACCCTCCGCCGGAGTGGCCGGTCAGCCCTCCCGCTTCTCCTGGACCATCCAGCCGTTCCCGTCGGGATCGGCGAAGCTGAGGAAGGAGTTGAAGCTGCGGCGCTCGGGGTCGGGGCCGGGCAGCTGGCCGCCCTCGCCGAAGTGGAACACCTCGCCGGGGTCGAGGCCACGGCCGAGGAGCTCGTCGCGGGCTGCGTCGATGTCGGTGACGACGAGGTGGAGGCCGCGGAGCGAGCCGGCGGACTCGGGGTTGCGCATGAGGGTGACCGAGCAGGCGGACCCCGGTGGGGTCAGCTGGACGACGCGGAAGTCCTCACCGGCGCTGTGGTCGACGTCGAGGACGAACCCTGCCCGGTCCATGTAGAACGCCTTGGCGCGATCGACGTCTGCGACCGGGATCACGATCGTCTCGAGCTTCCAGTCCACGGTGTTGCCTCCTCGGGCGGCGCTGGACGAGCGCACCGGACCCTGCTACCGTCCCTGGCGTCGACGTCGTTCTCAGGAAGTCGGTCGGAAGCCGACGCGGTCCCGCCACTGTAGCCGGAGAGTTCCCCTCACCACGGTCACGGCCCCGACGGGGGCTGGAAGGCCGAGGGGCACGCTGACCCGGGAGCCAGGATACTGAGGCCGGCGATCCCTTCACGAAGGGGGCGGAAGACCCCGGGAGGATCTCCTATGGCGCTGGTCAACTCCACCGTCAACCACGCACCGGCAACTCCGGCCATCCCGAGGCTGGCATGGCCGCTGCTGATCCTCTTCCTCGGCGCGGTCTACGTCGTCGGCTACGACCAGGGCGCGCTGCTCCAGCCGCTGCTCGGCGCGGTGTCCCGGTCGTCGAACTACATCCACGAGTTCGTCCACGACGGGAGGCATCTGCTCGGCTTCCCCTGCCACTGATGGGCGTCCGCTCCCACCTCCTGCGGGGGGTGGTGGCGGGGCTGGTGGTGGGCCTCCTGGTCGGCATCCTGGCATTCCTCGTCGCCGAGCCCGTCATCGACCGTGCCATCACGCTCGAGTCCCAGCGCGTCGAGGCCGAGTACCACACCGCGCTGAACCAGGCGATCATCGAGCACCACGGTGACGTCGCCGCCGCCCGTCAGCAGGTGGCGGAGCCGCCGCCGGAGGTGTTCTCCCGTCGCACCCAGCACCTCGGGCTGATCGTCGCGACGACCCTCTTCGGATTCGGCCTCGGCGGAATCTTCGCGGTCGTCTACCTGGTGATCTTCCGGCGCACGTCGTCGGGCACCACCTGGCGGAGATCGCTGTCGCTCGCCGGGGCGCTGCTCACCGCGATCTACGTCATCCCCTTCATCCGCTACCCCGCCAATCCTCCGGGGGTGGGCGATCCGGCGACGATCGACCGCCGCACCCTGGGCTACACCCTGGCCATCGCCATCGGCGCGCTCGCGGTCTGGGGCGCATGGCGGCTCGCGCGATACCTCCACGCCCGTGGGGTCGGCGAGCCGGTGCGGCACACCGTGGTCGCCGGCTGCATCGCCCTCGCCATCGCCCTCGAGTTCGTCCTGCTCCCCGACAACATCGACGCCGTCCGGGTCCCACCCGATCTCCTCTGGGACTTCCGGCTGCGCGCGGTGGCGGCGCAGGTCCTCCTCTGGGGCGGGGTGGGCGGGCTGTTTGCGGTGCTCACCGAGCGCGCTGCGCGCCGTGCCGCCGCCTCGGCGCGGATGGGGAACGGCCGCGAGAGCCCGCTGGGCGGCGCGGTGCCCTCGTCGCCCGGATAGGCGATTCGCGCCGCGGCTTTCGACGGCAAAGCGACAGACCAGACTAGAGGCGTTGCGCGAGTATGTGCGCAATGCCTCTATCCGTCTGCGAATGGAGCGTGTGGGGGGACTTGACAGCGGCCTCCGGCCGCCGCACGCTGGACTGGAGCGCGGGAGTGACCACGGGGTGGAGGGGATTCGAGCCATGTATGTCCAGAACGGCGACCGTCCGCGGTGGGCATGGAGCGGGCAACACGTCCAGGTGTCCATGGGATGGGAGATCACCGGCGTCGCGGACCGGACCGCAGGCGTGGGGCAGGCGGCTCCGGCGGCCGCCGAGCCGGCACCGGCACCGGCACCGGCACCGGCGGCGGCACCCTCCGTGGAGGGGCGTCCGGCCTGGTCCTGGGGCGGGCCGGCCACGTAGGGTCGTAGGCTGCGCGCGCGATGAGCGTCCGGCGCGAGCTGTCCGCCCTCTGGTCGGGCTGCGACACCCTGCGTGACCGCATGGGGCCGCTGTCGGCCCAACCGCGCCCGGAGGCGCGCCGGGCACTGGAGGTCGCCTACGAGGAGCTGGCCAGCGCCCTGCGGCGCCTGGGCAGCGCGAGGATGCTCACGTCCTCGCAGGTCGGTGAGCTCGAGCACGCCCAGGCCGGGCTGGCGGCGGCGCGCAGCGGCGGGCTGCCGCTCGCGACCGCGGTGGCGAGGTATGCGCAGGCGCTCCAGGAGGTTGCGACCTCCTTCCACATCAGACTGAGCCCCCCCACTCCCGACCTCGCATCGGCCTTCGCACCGCCGGGCAATGGGAGCGCCCACCGCCCCCTGCCGCTCCCCATCGACGGCGTCGACATCGCTCCGTGCGAGGCCGTCGAGGCGCTCGCCCTGGTCACCTCGATGGCGGCCGAGGGCGGCCACCGGCTGGGTGGCTTCAGCGGTTCGGGCACCGGCGACGGCTACCGGTTCACGGCACGCTGCGCGGTGTGCGGCGACGAGGTGAGCGTGCTTCGCAGCGAGCAGGCGTGGTCCTTCACCCCGGTGGTCCCCTGCCCCCGCACCCCGGCGGCGCCGGCCGGAGCCTGACGCCGCCGGCTCGGCTCAGGTGGCGTCGTGGAAGATGATCCCCAGCGTGGTGCGCTCGCCGGCGGTGACGGTGCTCACCCCGTGGCGCAGGGTGGCGCGGTGGTGGCCGCGGGCTCCGGCGACCGGCTTCTCGCGGGTGGCGACGAGCACTCCCTCGCCCTGGGCGAGCGTCAGAGCGGTGGCACGTGACTGCGCGCGCGGCCGCTGCTCGACGATCACCAGCTCGCCGCCGGTGTAGTCGACGCCGGGCCGGCTGAGCCCGATCACCACCTGCAGCGGGAAGGTGACATCGCCGTAGACGTCCTGGTGGAGGGTGTTGTGCCCGCCGGCGCGGTAGCGGAGCAGCAGGGGTGTCGGACGCGTCTGCCCGCTGCGATGACACCGACCGAGGAAGGTGTCGAGATCCGGGGGGAACGCCGCCGGTGCGCCGAGCAGCTCCGCCCACCGGTTGGCGATGGCGGCGAGCGGCGGATAGAGGTCACGGCGCAGCCGGGCCACGACCTCCGGGAGCGGATGGTCGAAGTACGCGTAGTCGCCCTCGCCGAAGCGGTACCGGGCCATGTCGATCCGGCTCCGAAAACGGCGGTCGTCGGAGTACAGGTCGCGGAGCGCGGCGCACTCCGCCGCGCTGAGCAGCGACGGCAGCCGCGCGAAGCCACCGGCGAGCATGCCGAGCTCGGCCTCGTCCCAGCGGATGGCATCCGGGTGTCGTGGTGCGATGGTCATCGCCCCCAACAACCGCCGGTGGCCGCGGTCCGGTTGCACCCGATCGCGGGGCGGCTGTTCGGGGACGGCTGCGTATGCTGGAGACGGATCGGTCACAGGAGCGGAGGGGGTCATGGTGGCAAGGCGGGTGCTCTGCGTCGCGGCGGCTGCCGCGACGGTCGCGGTGGCCGCGGCGGCGGCCGGGATCGCCGGTGGCGAGAGGGCCGGAGCGGCGACGGGCTCGCCGCAGGTCGCGATCTCCCCCTCCTCGGTCAGCTTCGGGAGCCAGCGGGTGGGCAGCATCCAGCGCCGCTCGGTGTCGGTCGAGAACGTGGGCAATGCGCCGCTGCACGTCCACTCGGTGGTGGTGAACGACTTCTCCGGGACCTACAGCCTCAGCTTCAGCACCTGTGGCGGCGCCACCGTGCCGCCCGGCGGGCTCTGCCAGTTCAGCATCGAGTCGCACCCGCGCATGGCGGGGACGCACAGCTCCTATGCGACGGTCAGCGACGACGCGTCGGGCGGCAGTCAGAGCGTCCCGATCTGGGGCACCGCGACCGCGCAGTAGGCGCTGTCACCGATCCGTCACACCGCCGTCCCCCGGACGTCGCAGCCGGGGCCCGGCGGCGGAGGAACATCAGGGTGTCGCGGCGCCGTGGCGCCGAACCCCCCGATGTCCGAGGAGGGACGGAGCGGATGCTCCAGAGGATGCGGCCCATGACCTGGCTGGTGGCGGCGTTCAACGCGCTGCTGCTGGTCGCGGTGGCCGGCAGCGTCCCCTACAGCGGTCCGCTGTGGTTCCTCGGCAACGGCGCCCTCGGCGTCGTCTGGGTGGCGAGCCTCCGCCGCCGGCGGGCCTGCCCGCAGTGCGGCAACCCGGCGCCGCGGACCTTCCTGGTCTGCCCCGTCTGCCGGTTCGACATGATCCGCCCGCTGCCCCAGCGGCGGCCTGAGAGCACCTCGAGAGCTGACGCGGCCTGAGGTCTGCCGCGAGGCGCCAGGCGGTACTCTGCGCGGATGAGTCGGGTGGGGCCGGTGGGCCGCCTCTCACGCACCGTCGATCACGCCATCCGCTGGCGCCTGGGACGCATCCCGGTGCACGCGGGCGCCGCGGACGGGGCGCCCGACGAGGTCGAGGCCTTCTGGGCGTCGAGCCGCGTCCTCGATCCCGCCGAGGTGACCGCCACCCCGGTGACCGCCCGGCGCGGGCGGGGGAGGGGAGGGGCACGACTCCTCGACCTCGACGCGGCGAGCAGCGGGCCCGGCGACCACCCCGGCAGCCGCCGGGTCGGCGGGCGGATCGCCCTCCATCCCGACCCCGCCGCTCCCGTCGTGCTGCTCCTCCACGGCTATGCGGCCCCCGGCCCGGTCTACGAGGACTGGCAGACGCGGCTGCTGCTCCGCCGGGGGCTGAGCTCGGCGCGGATCGAGCTGCCCTTCCACATGCGCCGGCGCATCCCCGGCCGCGCCGCCGGGGCGGGCTTCTTCAGCCGCGACCCCGCGCACACCTGCGCGGTGCTGCGCCAGGCGACCGAGGACGCGGCGGCGGTGGTCGCCTGGATCCGGCGCGAGGTCACCCCGACCGTCGGCGTCCTCGGCTTCAGCCTCGGCGGCCTGGTCGGCTGCCTGCTCGGCGCCCACGTCGGGCTCGACTCGCTGGTGGCGGTCACGCCGCCGTGCGACCTCCCCGAGCTGACCCTGGAGCGCTCGCCGGTCCGGCTGCGACGCGAGCTCGGCCTCGTCACCGGCGGGGGCGGGCCCTGGGGAACCGACGCGATCAGCGCCCGGGCCGCGCTCGACCTCGCGATGGCGCCGGTGATCCCGCGGCTGCTCACCCCGCGCACGCCGGGGGCGCAGATCACCATGGTCGCCGCCGAGCTCGACCTCATCGTCGGTGACACCCCGGTGCGCGACCTCGCCGCCGCCTGGGGCGCCGAGTGCTGGTCCTACGGACACGGCCACGTCACCGTGATGACCGCGCGCGGGATCACCGGCCGGATCCACGAGCGGATGCGCCGCGACCTCGGCGGCACCGCCGGCGCCGCCGACGCCATCGCCGGATGACCACCCCGGCCACCCCACTGCTGCGCCGGGTGGGCCGCACCCGCTCCGGGCGCGAGTACGTCATCCGGCCCGCCGGCGCGGACGACGCCGCCGCGCTGGTCGCGCTCCGCGACGCCGTCGCCGGCGAGGGGCGGTGGGTGGCCGCCGAGCCCGGCGAGCGCACCGTCCTCGAGGAGAGCCTCGCGCTGGCGGGACTGCTCAGCCACGGCGGCCTCTCCCTGGTCGCCGAGCTCGACGGCGCTCTCGCCGGGCAGCTCGCGGTGCAGCGGCGGCTCGGTGGATACGAGGGGCACCGCGGTGACCTCTCCATCACCGTCGCCCGCGAGCACCGCGAGCAGGGGCTGGGCCGGGCACTGGTCGAGACCGCGATCGACTGGGCGCGCGCCGTCCACCTCGGCAAGCTCACCCTCGGCGTCTTCCCCGAGAACGTCCGGGCGATCGCCCTCTACAGGTCGGTGGGATTCGTCGAGGAGGGCCGCCTGGGCCGCCATCTGCGCGTCGGCGGCGAGTTCCGCGACCTCGTGCTCATGGGGCTGCTCCTGGCGCCACGCATCTAGCGGACTGCGGTGGCGCGGGCGGGGGGCCCTGCTATCCTCGGCCGAGATGAGCGACGTCCGTCCCATCGGCGTCTTCGATTCCGGCGTCGGCGGGCTCACCGTGCTCCGCGAGCTGCACCGCCAGTGCCCCGGCGAGCGGTTGGTGTACCTCGCCGACCTCGCCCACTTCCCCTATGGGCCGCGCTACCAGCACGAGGTGCGCGAGCTCGCGCTGCGGATCATCGAGCACCTCGTGGCCGAGGACGTCAAGCTGGTGGTGATCGGGTGCAACACCGCCACCGCCGCGGCGCTGCACGCGGCGCGTGAGCGCTTCGACGTCCCCATCGTCGGGGTCATCGCCCCCGGGGCACAGGCCGCGGTCGAGGCGACCCGCAACGGTCGCATCGCCGTGATCAGCACCGAGGGGACGTTCGCCAGCCAGCAGTACCTCCATGCCATCAAGGAGGCCAATCCCGGCGTGGGGGTGCTCCCCCGGGCGGCGCCCGGCCTCGTCGACATCGTCGAGGCGGGAGAGGCCGACTCGCCGGCCGCCGAGGCGGCGCTCACCGAGGTGCTCGACGAGGTGCGCGGCTGGGGCGCCGACACCCTGGTGCTCGGCTGCACCCACTATCCGCTGCTGCGTCCGGTGCTGAGCCGGATCGCGCCCGGGCTCTGCGTCGTCGACAGCGCCGAGACCACCGCCGCGCGGGTGCGGCGCATCCTCGCCGTCAACCGTCTCGAGGCCGGGGCGGACGGCGCGCCGACGCCGCGGCTGCTGGTGACCGCCCATCCCGACCGGTTCATCGCCGCCGCCACCCTGCTCTTCGGCGAGGCACCGCCCGCCCCCGAGGTGCTCGAGCTCTGGGGGGTGGAGGCGCGGGCTGCCGCGAGCGCCCGGCTGCGGGGGATGATGGCCTCATGAGCGTCTCCTCCGAGACCTTCCTCGAGCCCATCGCGGGCGAGCTGCGCGAGCTCGAGCGGCGCCTCCACCAGACCGTCGCCGCCGACCTCGGCCCGATCGCCGAGGCGATGGAGCACATCGTCAGCGCCGGCGGCAAGCGCCTGCGTCCGGCGCTCGTCATCCTCAGCGCCAAGCTCGGCGAGGCCGACATCGACCACGTCTACAGCGCCGCGATGGGGATCGAGTTCATCCACACCGCCACGCTCATCCACGACGACCTCATCGACGACGCCGAGACCCGCCGCGGTCTGGCGACGATCCACGCGGTCCTCGGCGTGAACCCGGCGATCATCGTCGGCGACTACTACTTCGGCAAGGGCGCCAACCTCCTGTCGGCGATCGGCATCCCGCTGATCACCGAGGTGGTGAGCGCGACGGTGATGAAGATCTGCATGGGCGAGCTGCTCCAGCTCACCAGCAAGCGGCACTACGAGCAGCCGGATGAGGCCTACTACACCAAGATCGAGCGCAAGACCGCGACGATGCTGAGCGCGGCCTGCCACTGCGGGGCGATCGTCGCCGGGCTCGATGCCGCCGCGCAGCAGGCGCTCGAGCGCTACGGCCGGGACCTCGGTGTCGCCTTCCAGATCGCCGACGACGTGCTCGACTACACCGCGACCGAGGAGCAGCTCGGCAAGCCCACCGGCGCCGACCTGCGCCAGGGCACGGTCACGCTGCCGCTGATGTGCGCGCTGCGCGATCCCGCGGTGGCACCGTCGCTGCGCGCGCTCCTCGCCGGCGAGCAGCTCACCGACGCGCAGTGCGACGAGGTGGTGGCGCTGGTGCGCCGCTCCACCGGCCTGGTCGAGGCCGAGCGCAGCGCCCACGAGTACGCCGATCGGGCCCGCGCCGAGCTGGCGATCTTCCCGCCGTCGGAGGCCCGCAGCGCGCTCGAGTCGATCTGCGACTACGTGGTCGAGCGCCGCACCTAGCCCTGGTCAGAGAGCGCCCCAGCGGTCGAGCAGGCGGGCGAAGATCAGCCCCCAGAGGGTGAGCATCACCGCGGCGGCGACCAGTCCCACCGCCTCGACCATGGTGGCGAGGACGCTGCCCCGGGCGACGCTGTCGCCGGTGACCGCTGCGACACCGTAGACGGTGGCGCGGGCGCCGTCGAGGAGCGCGACCACGGCGAGCACGATGATCGCGGTCCGCACCGCCAGGTACTCGCGGCGCAGCGCGGCGCGGATGTCGGCGGCGGTCCAGCGCCCGCCGGGGGGCCGGCCGGCCGGCGGCTCGGGACGGCCGCGCCAGAGCCGCAGCAGGGCGAGGCCGAAGAACACCGCGGCGAGCCACCCCGGCCAGGCGGTGCGTGGCGAGCTGCCGTCGCCGAGCAGGGTGGCGACCACGTTGAGGTCGGCCCCGGAGCTCAGCTCGGCGCCGAAGTGGCGCTGCCCGGCGAGGGCGGCGACTCCCACCCCGACGGCCGCGGCGACGACCACGCCGAGGAGCACCACCCGCTGCGCGGGATGGAGCCGTCCGACGCCGTACAGGCGGGCCAGCACCACGCCTCAGGCCGCCGCCCTGCGGGCGCGGCGAAGGAGCCAGAGGGACATGGCCCGCAGACTACCAACCGGCACGAGGATGCGGACCCCGTACCATGCTGCGCGGTGCTGCGGGTGCTCACGTACAACATCCTGCTCGGCGGCGGTGGGCGCGAGGAGCGCATCGCGTCGGTGCTGGCGCGCTCCGGGGGCGACATCATCGCCCTGCAGGAGTGCAACGACCCGGAGATGATCCGGGAGATCGGCGACCGTCTCGGCATGGAGACGCTGGTGGGGGAGACCAGCGACGGCACCGACCTCAACCTCGCCATCCTCAGCCGGCTGCCGGTGCGCCGCTGGAGCAATCACCGCCACCCCAACGTGATGCTGCGTGGCCACCTCGAGTGCGAGGTCGACACCGGGTCGGCCACGGTGCCCCGGGTGCGGGTCCACTGCCTCCACCTCGCCGCACGCTTCGGCGAGCGCGCGAACGGCGAGCAGCGGCGCATGGCCGAGATCCAGTCGGTGCTCCACGACGTCGGTGAGGAGGAGCCGATGCCCCACGTGCTCGCCGGCGACTTCAACTCGATCGCCCCCGGCGACACCATCGCCGCCAGCGCCTTCCTGGCGCGGATGGCCGAGCTGCGCCGCGCCGGCGTGGTGGTGCGCGGGCTCGACGGGCTGCTCGGCGCGGTGGAGCGCGGCGCCACCGGGGAGGCGGAGGTGGCGGGGCGTTACCAGAAGGTGGGGATCGACCCCGACCTCGACGTCGGACTGCCCCGGCTTCCCTGGATCCTCACCCCCTTCACCGAGGTGCTGCCGCGCCTCCCCTACACCGACCGTTTCCTCAACACCCACGTCCAGCGCTGGACCGTCGAGCACCTGCTCAGGGCCGGATACACCGACTGCTACCGCGAGCTCCACCCCCTCGGCGACGAGGGATACACCTGCGCGACCTGGATGCCGGCGGCGCGGATCGACTACGCCTTCGCCGACCCGCAGCTCGCTCCGCGGCTGCGCCACTGCGCGGTGATCGGCTCGGCGGGCGTCCCCGACCCCGACGTGGAGTCCGCCTCCGACCATCTCCCGCTCCGCGCCGACTTCGAGCTGGAGTAGGCGGCAACCCCCGTACGGGCTCCGTATACTCGGCGGCTCATGCCCACCGTCCCCCCCTGCGCCCACGCCATCGTGGGCGGCTCGGGCACCGCTGCCATCGACTTCCCGGAGGCCCTGGGCGATCCCCGGGTTCGGGTCGTCGGCGACCCCATCGTGGTGGACACCCCCTTCGGCCAGACCCCCCCGGTGAAGCGGATGGCGCTGGTCCGCGAGGACGGCGGGGTGCGCGAGGCGCTGGTGGCGAGGATGCACGGCTGGCGCCCGGGCGTCGACCGGCACACCGCCACGCTCGCGCTCTTCTGGCTGCTCCGCGAGGCCGGGGTGCGCCGGATCATCGCCGAGGCGGGGGCCGGGAGCATCCTCCAGAACTTCCGGCCGCGCGACCTCATCCTGCCCCACGACGTCATCGACCTCACCCCGCAGGTGAGCGGCCGGCTCGACCCCTCGCACGCGGTGGTGATGCGCGCCCCCTTCTGCCCCGAGATCCGCGGGGCGATGTGGGAGCAGGCGACCCGCTGGGCGACCGACAAGGCGACCCGCGCCTTCGACCGCGCCGTCTACGCGACCAGCCAGGGGATGCGCTTCGAGACCGCCGCGGAGATCGCCGCCTACGCGCGCCTCGGCGCCGACGTCATCGGCCAGGCGATCTCGCCGGAGGTGTACCTGGCGCGTGAGATCGGCGCCTGCTACGCGGCGATCACCATCGTCCTCAACTACGCCGAGGGCGTGCGGCCGAAGTGGGATTACGAGCTGCTCCAGGAGATTCTTCAGGACGACGCCCGCACCATGGGCCACCTGCTCGTCGAGGCGCTCAACCGCACCCCCGAGGTGCCGGCCTGCGCCTGCCTCTCGTACCGGAAGTCGGTCATGACGAGCGATCCCGCGGGGGCGATGACCGACACCGCCTAAACCGTCGCCCTGCCGAGCAGGAGAGCGGTGAGCAGGAGCACGCCGGCAACGGCCGCGAGGGGGAGTCCCGCGGCGACGGAGACCGACCACCCCGGCCCGCTGCCCGGACGCTCGCCACCGCTGAAGGGGAAGAGCGCCGCGCCGAGCACGAGCAGGCTGCCCGCGAGCGCTGTCAGCCCGTCGCCGAGCCCGCGGCGGTCGGGGAGGCCGAGCCGCGCCGCCAGCGCGAGGAGCGCGACGCCGGCGCCGAGGGCGGCGAGGAGGCCGGCGCCGTGGAGGACGGAGAGGTGGGTGACCCCGGAGGGACCGGCCGCGGGGACGGTCACCGTCTCCCAGGGGAGCAGGCAGGCGACGGGGGCGACAACGGCTGCCACCAGACCGAGGATCGGTCCGAACCGCGCCGCCCCCCGGCGCACCGCCCGCTGCTACCGCGAGGAGCGGCGCAGGCTGTGGGTGCGCGGACCCGTCTGCCGCTCCAGCCGGGCGCCGACCACCATGCCGCCGGTGGCGAGGAGTGCGACGACCACGCCGATGGTGATCGAGTGGAACGCGCCGCTGCCGTTGACGCCGATGAGCAGCTGCATGATCACTGCGCCGAGCCCGATGCCGGCGATGGGGAGGAGGTGCCGGTTCTCGAGGGGCAGCTGGGGGATCGAGACCACGCCGATGCGCATGGCGATCACCAGCAGAGTCGCGATGGAGGCGAAGAACACGGTGTCGCCGAGGAACCCGGCGCCGAAGGCGTTGACCGTCACATTGCCGCTGGCGTCATGGAAGTGGTACCAGGGCAGATACGTGGAGATGAGCGCCAGGAGCGCGCTGATCCCGCAGATGCGATCGGCCTGTCCGAGCCTGTCGAGCATGGCTCGTCTCCCCTGTGCGGACCCCTGCTGGGATGAGGCGGATGGAGGCGGTCCATCACGCGGTCGGTGGGTGGGTCCTGGGCCGGCATCGTACGGGCACAGACGTTCGGCTGTCAAACTGGACTGCGGTTGTGCGCCGGCAAAGACCGCCCGGAGTGACCGGCGGGTCAGTCGGCGGAGGGCTCGGGGGCGGCGCCGCCGGGCGACGGGGTGCCGTTGCCGTTGCCGTTGAGCCCGTCGCGTCCGCGGCGGCGGCGGCCCCGGCGGCGGCGCGGACGGGCGGCCGCCGCGGCCTCCTCGCCCTCGGCCCCGGCGACGGCGGGGGCGGGGGTGGGCACCCGGGGCCGGCGGCGGCGGTCGGCGGTGGCGGGCGCGGCGGGGCGCACCGGGGGCTGGCCGTCGGCGAGGAGGTCACCGAGGGTGCGCCAGCCGAAGCGCTCCTTGCCCCGCTGCACCAGCTCGAGGAAGCAGGCGGCGGTGGCCTCAGCGTCTGCGAGGGCGTGGTGGGGCTGGCGGTGGGTCACCCCGAGCTCGGCGCACAGCCGTTCGAGGCCGATGGTGTCGCGGAGGTCCCAGAGCTTGCCGGCGAGCCGGGAGGTGTCGATGTTGTCGGCGTCGAAGTCCTCGCCGGAGGTGCGCCCGATCAGCCGGGTGTCGAAGGCGTCGGCGCTGTGCTCGATGAGCACCGAGCCGGCGGCGAAGCGCCGGAAGCGGGTGAGCACCGCGTCGGCGGGCGGCGCCCCGGCGAGGCTGGCTCCGGTGATGCCGTGGAGCCGGCGGGCGTAGGGGTTGATCCGGTCGGTGCAGTGCACCAGGGTCTCGAAGGAGGCGATGTGGCCGGTGAGCGTGAAGGTGACTCCGCCGAGCTCGACCAGGCGGTGGGGCGACTGGCCGGTGGTCTCGCAGTCGAGCGAGACGAAGCGCAGCTGGTCGAGCGGGGTGTCGTTGGTGGGCCGGGTGAGGACCAGCCCGTCGTCGGGGTCGTCGAGGGCGGCGAACGGCTCGCCGTTCGCCGGACCCAGCCGGCTGACGAAGCACTCACCCACGGGCGCGCTGCCCCGGCGGCGGCCGTAGCGGCGGCGGCGCTGCGACGCGGCGCCTGCGCCGTCCGGGGTGGCCGGGGGAGCGGGGTCCGTCGGCTCGGAGCCCGCTGTCCTCGGATCCCCTTGCAACATGGCCTTCATCGTACCCCACACCCCTTTCGTGGCACGACGCTTCGAACGCGCCGCGCCGGCGGAGAGCGCCGGCGAGCGGGCGGAGGCCGCGTTGCGGGAGACTCTGTGTCGTCGTGCCAGGCGCTCACGGCGGCCCGCGGGCCGCGGTTGGGTACCTCACCCCCATCTATACTTGGGCTGTTCACCCCAATAATGGCGATCTCCTCACGGATGCGACCCGCCTACTACCCGGCGATGCTCGACCTCGCCGGGCGCGATGCCCTTCTCGTGGGCGGCGGCGAGGTCGCGGCGCAGAAGGCGCGGCCGCTGCTCGAGGCGGGCGTCCGCCTGCGCATCGTCGCGCCGACCCTCACCGACGCCCTTCGCGCGCGCGTCGACGCCGGCGATGCGAGCTGGGAGGAGCGTGAGGTGCGGCCGGGCGACGTCGCCGGAGCCGCGGTGGTCGTCTGCGCGACCGACGTCCGCGCCACCAACCGCCGCGTCTTCGAGGAGGCGAGCGCCGCCGGGATCCCCGTCAACGTCGTCGACGACCCCGAGCTCTGCTCCTTCATCGTCCCCTCGGTGGTGCGCCGGGGACCGCTCCAGGTGGCGATCAGCACCGGCGGCCGCAGCCCCGCCTTCGCCAAGTTCATGCGCCTGCGCCTCGAGGAGGCGATCGGAGAGGAGTACGGAGCCCTCGCCGAGCTCGCCGGGCGGATGCGCGACCGGGCCCGCGAGGCGGGGGTCGGCTACGAGGCGCGCGACCGCATCGCCGCCGACGCCCTGCCCCGGCTGCTCGACCTGCTCCGTGCCGGCCGCGCCGCCGAGGCGCAGGCGCTCGCCGACGAGCTCGCCCAGGGGAGCGCGCGAGTGGAGGAGGCGGGGACGCCGTGATCGAGATCGTCGCGGCCGGGCTCAGCTTCCACACCGCGCCGCTGGCGGTGCGCGAGCGCGCGGCGGTCGCCGACCCGGAGGCCCGCAACCTGCTCCGCTACCTCGTCGGCCACAGCGGCCTGCTCGAGGCGGCGGTGGTCTCGACCTGCAATCGGACCGAGTTCTACCTGGTCTCGCCGGACCCGGCGCTCACCGACGAGGTGGTGCCGCGGCTGGTCCGGTACCTCGACCCGGCGGGCGCCGGCGGGCTCGCCGAGCACCTCGGCGCACGGCGCGGCGCCGAGGCGGTGCAGCACATGTTCCGGGTGGCCGCCGGGCTCGACAGCATGGTCCTCGGCGAGGCCCAGATCCTCGGGCAGTTCAAGGCCGCGCACCGGCTGGCGCGCAGCGCGGGGACCCTCGACGCCCGCCTCGACTTCGTGATGCGCCGGGCGGTGAGCGTGGCCAAGCGGGTGCGCACCGAGACCGGGATCGCCCGGAGCACCGGCAGCATCACCGAGCTCGCCCTCGACCACGCCCGCGAGGCCCTCGGCGGGCTCGAGGGGCGGGGCATCCTGCTCGTCGGCGCCGGGAAGATGAGCACCGCCGCCGCCCGCCGGCTCGCCGCCTGCGGCGCCCGGCTCACCATCGCCTCGCGCAGCGGCGCGACCGCAGAGGCGCTGGCCCGCGAGGTCGACGGCGAGGCCGCCGGCAGTGACCTCGTCGCCGCGCTGGGGCCGGACATCGACCTGGTGATCTGCTCGACGAGCAGCAGCCGGCCGGTGCTCACCGCCGCCGACGTCGAGCGCGCCCAGGACGCCCGCCGCGGCCGCCCGCTCTGCATCGTCGACATCGCCGTCCCCCGCGACGTCGAGCCCGCCGCCGCCACGGTGGCCGGGGTCAGCCTCGTCGACCTCGACGTCCTCGGCGGGCGGGTGGAGAGCAACCTCGAGCGCCGCCGCGCCGAGCTGCCCGCCGCCGAGCGCATCGTCGCGGTCGAGCTGGCGCGGACCATCGCCGTGGTCGGTGAGCGCGACGCCGCCGGGCCGACCATCGCCGCGCTCGCCCGCCAGGCCGAGGCGGTGCGGCGCCGCGAGGTCGAGCGCACCGCGGCCCGGCTCGGCCTGGGCGACGGCGAGGGACGCCGGCAGCTCGACGCGCTGACCCGCAGCCTGGTGCGCAAGCTGCTGCACGCGCCGATCACCCACATCAAGGACAACCTCGACGACCCGGGTGTCGCCCTGGCGCTGCGCGAGGCGTTCGCGCTCGACGATCCCGAGCCGGTCGCGCGGGGGAGGTCGTGACCGCGCTGCATCCTCCCGGCCCGGCGTCGCCGCCGGTCACGCCGTCGACGCTCCGGCTGGCGACCCGGGGCAGCGCCCTCGCCCGCGTCCAGACCGAGCTCGCCGCCCGCGCCCTCGCCGGCGCCGGCGCGGGACCCACCGAGATGGTGGTGCTCCGCACCCGCGGCGACGTCGAGGCCGAGACCCCGGCGTCGCGGATGACCGGCGACGGCTGGTTCACCTCGGAGCTCGAGGCGGCGCTGGTCGAGCGCCGCGCCGACGCCGCGGTGCACAGCGCCAAGGACCTGCCCTCGCAGCTGGGCCAGGGCCTGGTGCTCGCCGCCCACCTCGAGCGCGCCGACGCCCGCGACGCCCTGGTCACCCGCGACGGCGCCGGCCTCGACTCCCTCCCGGCGGGCGCGCGGGTCGCCACCAGCAGCCCGCGGCGCGAGGCCTTCCTCCGCGCGCTGCGTCCCGACCTCGAGGTGGTGCCGATCCGTGGCAACGTCGACACCCGGCTGCGCCGCCTCGAGGAGGGACGGTGCGACGCCCTGGTGCTCGCCTGCGCCGGCCTCGACCGGCTCGGCCTCGGCGGGCGGATCGCCGAGCGGCTCGACCCCCGCCGCTTCGTGCCCGCACCGGCCCAGGGCGCCGTCGCCCTGGAGGCGCTCGGCGGCACCGACGCCGCCCGCCGCTGCTGGCTCGCAAACCACTTCCCGACCTCGGCGGCGGTGGTCGCCGAGCGCTCGGTGCTCGTCGCCCTCGGCGGCGGCTGCCGGCTGCCGCTCGGCGCCTGGGCCCGGCTCGAGGAGGTCGACGGCGCCGCCGGCTGGCTCCGGCTGGTGCTCCTCGCGGCGCTCGCGACTCCGGACGGGGTGCGCACCGTGGAGCTCGACGGCGCTCCCGGCGACGCCGAGGCGGTGGGGGCGCGGGTCGCGGAACGGCTCCGCTGATGGGCGGGACGGGGATGGTCCACCTCGTCGGCGCCGGGCCGGGGGATCCCGAGCTCCTCACCCTGCGCGGCCGCGAGCTGCTCGCCACCTGCGACGCGGTGGTCCTCGACGCCCTCGCCAGCCCGCTGCTGCTCGTCCACCTCCGCCCCGGGGCCGAGGTCTTCGAGATGGGCAAACGCGCCGGGCAGCCGTCGGCGACCCAGGACGAGATCGGCGCCCTGCTCGTCCGCCTCGCCCGCGAGGGACGCCGGGTGGTGCGGCTCAAGGGCGGCGACCCCTTCGTCTTCGGTCGCGGCGGCGAGGAGTGCGAGCTGCTCGAGGCCGAGGGCATCGCCTACGAGGTGGTCCCCGGGGTCACCAGCGCCATCGCCGCCCCCGCCGCGGCCGGGATCCCCGTCACCCACCGCGATTGGGCGGGGCACGTCACCGTGGTCACCGGGCACGAGCGCGCCGACGCCGGCGGCTCCCACGTCGACCTCGCCGCCCTCGCCCGGCTGCTCCCCGACGGGACCCTGGTCTTCCTCATGGGGGCGCGCAGCCTGCCGCGGATCACCGCCGGGCTGATCGCCGCCGGCGCCGACCCCACGACCCCTGCGGCGGCGGTGCAGTGGGGCACCGACCCCCGCCAGCGCAGCTGCTCGGCGACCCTCGCCGGGATCGCCGACGCCGTCGCCGCCGCCGAGATGGGGGCGCCGATGGTCACCGTGGTGGGGCGCGTGGCCGCGCTCCGCGAGCGGCTGCAGCGGATCGGACGGCGGCCGCTGAGCGGGCGGCGGATCCTGGTGACCCGGGCGCGCGCCCAGGCGAGCGGCTTCGTCGAGCGGCTGCGCCGGCTCGGCGCCGAGGCGGTCGAGCTCCCCGTGCTCGCCGTCGAGCCGCTCGGCGAGCGCCGCGACCTCGAGGACGCCGTCCGCCGCCTCGCCGCCGGCGCCGCCGCGCCGCCGCCGGGAGGCCGTCATGCCGTCTTCACCAGCGCCAACGCGGTGCGGCTGGTCTGGGAGGCGGCGCGCGCCGCCGGTCTCGACGCCCGCTGCTTCGCCTGGGTGCGGCTGGTGGCGATCGGCCCCGAGACCGCCGCCGCCCTTCTCGAGTGCGGGCTCGCCGCCGACCTGGTCCCCGACGAGTACATCGCCGAGGCGGTGGCCGAGGCGATGATCGCCGGCGGCGTCGCCGGCGCCTGGGTGTGGCTGCCCCGGGCGGCGGCGGCGCGCGACGTCCTGCCGCTGCGCCTGCGCGAGGCCGGCGCCGAGGTCGAGGTGCTGCCGATCTACCGCACCGTCCTCCCCGAGGACTCGGCCCGACGGCTGCGCGAGGAGCTCGGGCGCGGGGTCGACGCGGTGACCTTCACCAGCAGCAGCACGGTGCACCACTTCCGCGAGGCGTTGGGCGGCGAGCCGTTCCCCGCGGGCGCGGTGGCGGCATGCATCGGCCCGGTCACCGCCCGCACCGCCCGGGAGGCGGGCTATCCGGTGGCGGTGGTGGCCGCCGAGTACACCACCGCGGGCCTGGCGGCGGCGCTCGCCACCCATTTCACGCTGGGAACCCCCGCCCCGCTACTCTGACGCCGCCCATGCCCTTTCCCATCGATCGACCGCGCCGGATGCGGCGCACCGCGGCGCTCCGGCGGCTGGTCCGCGAGACCCGGCTGCGCCCGGACGACCTCATCCATCCCGCCTTCGTACGCGAGGACCTCGACGCCCCCCGCGAGATCGCGACGATGCCCGGCCAGCATCAGGAGACCCACGACAGCCTGATCCGCTCGGTCGAGGACGCGCTCCGCGGCGGCTGCGCCGGGGTGGTGCTCTTCGGGGTCCCCGCGGACAAGGACTCCGAGGGATCCCAGGCGTGGAACGACCGCGGGGTGGTGCAGACGGCGCTGCGCCGGCTGCGCTCGGAGTTCCGCGACGACTGCGTGCTCATCGCCGACTGCTGCCTGGACGAGTACACCGACCACGGCCACTGCGGAGTGCTCCTCCCCGACGGCCGCGTCGACAACGACGCCACCCTCGACCTCTACGCGCGCATCGCCATCAGCCAGGCCGCCGCCGGGGCGGACATCATCGCCCCCAGCGGGATGATGGACGGCCAGGTCGCCGCCATCCGCCAGGCGCTCGACGACAACGGCTTCGCCGAGACCGCGATCCTCGCCTACAGCGCCAAGTTCGCCTCGGTGATGTACGGACCCTTCCGCGATGCCGCCGACTGCACGCCGAAGCACGGCGACCGCCGCGGCTACCAGATGGACGTCGCCAACCAGCGCGAGGCGGTGCGCGAGACCCTGCTCGACATCGACGAGGGCGCCGACATGGTGATGGTCAAGCCGGCGCTCACCTGCCTCGACGTGGTCGCCCGGGTGCGCGACGCCACCGATCTTCCCCTCGCCGCCTACTGCGTCAGCGGCGAGTACGCGATGCTCCGCGCCGGCGCCGCCGCGGGGGCGTTCGAGGAGCGCGCGGCGGTGCTCGAGGCGCTCACCGCCATCCGCCGCGCCGGCGCCGACATGGTCATCACCTATCACGCGCGCCAGGTGGCGCGCTGGCTCGCGGAGGACCGAGGATGAGCGACGGGACACCCGCGCCCCGCCGGTCGGTGCTCGCCATGGCCATGCTGGCCCTGGTGGTCGCCGGTCTGGTCGTGCTGGGCGTGGTCTTCAACCGGGTGGCGGGCAAGGGGTCCGAGGCGGGCGTCGCCAGCGCCCCGCCGTCGCCGACCGCGGAGGCCAGCGCCACCCCCTCGCCGACGCCGACCGCGACCCCGGCGCCCGCGACCATCGCCTACGCCGACTGCTCGAAGGTGACCTTCGGTCCGGCGCTCGCGCCGCTGAACCCACCGGCCGACGTCCACAAGTACACCGCCGCGCCGTCGATGCAGATCGACGCCACCAGGCTCTACCAGGCGACGATCACCACCCCGCGAGGGAGGATCGTGCTCTGCCTGCAGCCGGCGCTCGCCCCCAACACCGTCAGCAACTTCGTTGCCCTGGCGCGCAACCACTTCTACGACGGGCTGACCTTCCACCGTGTCGAGTCTGCATTCGTCATCCAGGGCGGCGACCCCAAGGGCGACGGCACCGGCGGCCCCGGCTACTCGTTCAACGACGAGCCGGTGCACAACGTCTATGTCGACGGCGCGGTGGCGATGGCCAACTCCGGTCCGAACACCAACGGCTCGCAGTTCTTCATCTGCATCGGCAGCCAGTGCTCGTCGCTGCAGCCCCAGTACAACCTCTTCGGCAAGGTGGAGAGCGGGCAGGACGTCGCCCTGAAGATCCAGAAGGGTGACGTCATGACGACCGTGGCCGTCGCCGAGCAGCGGTGAGCGGTCCGCGCTCGGCGGAGGTCATGCGCCGCGCGCGTGCGCTGATGCCGGGCGGGGTGAGCAGCCCGGTGCGGGCCTTCGCCGCGGTCGGGGGCGAGCCACCGGTGTTCAGCTCGGGCCGGGGCTGCCGGCTCGTCGACGAGGACGGTCGCGAGTACGTCGACTTCGTGCTCGCCTACGGCCCGCTGATCCTCGGCCACGACCACCCCGCGGTGCGCGAGGCGATCGCCGCCCGGCTGCCCCTCGGCACCGCCTACGGGGGCCCCACCGAGCTCGAGGTCGAGCTCGCCGGGCGGGTGGTCGCGGCGGTGCCGTCGATGGAGATGGTCCGCTTCGTCAACTCCGGTACCGAGGCGACGATGTCGGCGCTGCGCCTGGCCCGCGCGGCCACCGGTCGCGACCGGGTGGTGAAGTGCGCCGGTGGCTACCACGGCCACGCCGACCTGCTGCTCGTCGAGGCCGGCTCGGGGGTGGCGACGCTGGGAATCCCCGGATCGCCGGGGGTCCCCGCGGCGGCGGTGGGCGACACCCTGGTCGTGCCCTACAACGACGCCGCCGCGGTGGAGGAGCTCTTCGCCGCCCAGGGCGAGCGCATCGCGGCGGTGATCGTCGAGCCGGTGGCCGGGAACATGGGCTGCGTACCACCGCTCCCCGGCTACCTCGAGGCGCTCCGCGCGACCACCGCGCGCCACGGCGCGCTGCTCGTGTTCGACGAGGTGATGACCGGCTTCCGGGTCGCCTACGGCGGCGCCCAGGAGCTCTACGGGATCGCCGCCGACCTCACCTGCCTCGGCAAGGTGATCGGCGGCGGCCTGCCGGTGGGGGCGTACGGCGGGCCGGCGGCGCTGATGTCGCGGATGGCGCCTGCCGGGCCGGTCTACCAGGCGGGCACGCTGAGCGGCAACCCGCTGGCGATGGCCGCCGGCTGCGCCACCCTCGACGTGCTCCGCGACGGCGCCGCGTACGCCCGCCTCGAGTCGCTCGGCAGCCGCCTCGCCGCCGGCCTCGCCGCCGCCGCCGAGGAGCACGGCACCGCCTGCGCGGTGAACCGGGTGGGGAGCATGCTCACCCCCTTCCTCGGAGTGGATGTGGTGACCGACTACGCCGCCGCGCGAGGCGCCGACGCGGCCGCCTTCCGCCGGGTGCACGCCGCCTGGCTCGAGGGGGGCGTCTTCTGGCCGCCCTCGCAGTACGAGGCGGGATTCCTCAGCACCGCGCACGGCGAGGCCGAGGTCGATCGCGCCGCGGAGATCTTCGCCGCCGCCCTCACCGCCGGGTCATCCGGCGCCGGCTGATCTGCGTATGACAGGCATCCGGCTCTCACACCTGTCTCAGGGGACGGCGGGAAGGCCGGTGGTAGACTTCAACCCATCCCGACACTGGACTCGCGACGCCGTTCGTCGCGGGGCGCGGAGGCTGTCCAATGCCCTTCATCAACCCCGGCCACTTCTGGCTGATCCTCCTGCTGCTGATCGTGGTCCTCATCATCTGGGGACCGGGGAAGCTTCCCGACGTGGGTGCCGGCATGGGCCGCGCCATCCGGGAGTTCAGGAAGGCCACCAACGAGGTCAAGGACTCCGTGAACCCGATGAGCCCGCACAGCGAGCCGAGCCCGCCGAGCGGCAACACCACGGCGCCGAAGCCCGAGGTCACCGAGGAGCCCAAGACCCCGGTCTGACCGGGTGCCGGTCCAGCTCACGACCGGTGCGCCCCCGCGTCATGGGGAGGCACCGGCCGAGATGCTTCAATCCGCTGCGCGGCGACCCCGCGTGCCTTCAGCAGGGTGAGAACCGACAGTGCAGGGCGTGGTGAACGACGACCGGCGGATGACCATCATCGAGCACCTCGAGGAGCTCCGGAAGGTGCTGATGATCTCCGTCGGCGCCTGGGTTGTGGCCACCGTCGGCGCGTTCTTCTTCAACGGCCGGGTGCTCGACATCCTCGAGCGGCCGCTCAAGACCGTGCTCGGCAAGGGCAACCACCTGTCGACGCTCCCGATCGTCACCACCCCGACCGAGCCACTGACCATCCCGCTCAAGGTCTCGGCGATCGTCGGCTTCGCAATCGCGCTGCCGGTCATCCTCTGGCAGATCTGGACGTTCGTCAGCCCCGGCCTCCGGCCGCAGGAGCGGAAGTTCGCCTGGCCCTTCATCGTCACGGCGCTGCTGCTCTTCGCCACCGGCTCCGCCTTCGCCTACTTCGTGATGCCGATCGGGCTCAACTTCCTCGCCGGGTTCCTCGGCAACAACGCGACCTTCCTGCCCGACCTCAACGCCTACCTCACCTTCTTCACGCTGCTCATCGTCATCTTCGGGGTGACCTTCGAGCTGCCGATCGCCATCGTCCTGCTCGGGCTGCTGGGGATCGTGTCCTCACGCTTCCTGCGCAACCGGCGCAAGGGGATCTGGGTGGGGATCGTCTTCGTGGCCCTGGTTGTGACCCCGGGAGCCGATCCCTTCACCCCGACCGCCCTCTTCGTCCCGCTGATCGTTCTCTTCGAGGCCAGCATCCTGGTCCTCGACAGGGTCTTCCGCCGCTAGCTCGTCAGCTCGACCGGATGGACCGTGCGGAGGTGTTGGTGCGGTGACCGCCGGTCCCGCCGCCGCCGCCCCCGCCCCCGCTGCTGCTCGGATGCGAGCCACCGCCGTTCGAGGTGTGCCCGCCCGACGACGAACCGCCGCCGGAGGACCCGTGGCTGCCGTGGCCGCCGCTCCCGCTCGGCCCGCCCGTCCCCGGGGTCCCGGATCCGAGCTGGCAGCTCCACGGGTAGGGCTGGCAGGCCGAGGTCTCCTGCGACTCGGGGAAGGCGCAGTGCGAGCTGGGCGTGCCGGTGAGGTGGTCGTCGGCGTCGCCGTCGCCGTCGCACTGGCTGTTGCTCCCGCTGCCCGGGGCGGCCAGGCCGAAGTCGTGGAAGACGATCGGGTCCGACGCGGTGCCGGCGTAGCCGCCCGTCGACGGCCAGGTCACCGTGGTGCCGTCGGGATAGACGGCGGTGACGATCGCCTGGGTGCCGCTGCCGGAGCCGACCGTCAGGGTCGCCTCCTCCGACTGGCAGGCGCTGCCTCCCTCGCAGGGCGCGTAGCCCTCGGGATTGGTGGCGTTCGGCGGCGGGGTCACCGTCGTCCGGATCGTGTAGGTGCCCGGCGGCGGCGCGGCGAAGCTGACGCAGCCGTGGCCGCCGGCGCTGCAGCTGCCCTGCTGGAGCGGGCATCCCGCCGAGGCGCCGACCGAGCCGGCGGAACCGGGGGGGGTGGTGACCGTGATCGAGGCGCCGCCCGGCCCGGTCACGCTGTACGCGGCGCCGCCGAGCCCCTGCTTGCACGAGTCCATGGTCTGGATCCAGATCCCGCCCCCGCCTGCGCCGCCGCTTCCGTGTCCCGAGCCGCCGTGTCCGGGACTTGCGGCCTGGGCCGGACCGGCCCCCGCAGCGAAGGCGCTCCCGCAGGCGGCGAACACCAGGCCGAGTGAGGCGACCACGAATCGCAGGCGCATCGAGCGCATCATCCATCCTCCCTTCCATGGCGGCGACGGCGCGCCCGGGGGTGCGCCGTCTCCTGCGTATCTACAACGCTCCGGACGCGCCGCTCCTTGCGCTCGCGCTCAACCTCATCCCCCGGGGGTCGGGGTGGGGGTGGGGAGGCTCCGGTCCACGGTGATCGTACCCGTCATCGACGGGTGCCAGCGGCAGTGGAAGCTGAAGCTGCCCGAGTCCGGCGAGGTCAGCGGCGCGGTGTTGGACTCGCCGGGGTCGGCGTCGGCGCTGGCGTGGACCGAGTCGGCGGTGAAGGAGTGCTCGACGCCGCCGGCGTTCACCAGGGTCACGGTGACGAGCGACCCCGGCGGCACCGTCGCGGTGACCGGGTCGAAGCGGAAGTCGCGCGCGGTGATGCGCAGCTGGGCGCCGCCGGGGTTGGGACCGGTGGTGTCGCCGCACCCCGCCGCCGCCACCGCGGCCACGGCGGCGGCGAGGAGCGCCCGCCCGCCGCGGGTCACACCACCAGGACCTCGACCCGGTCGTCGACCACCCGCGAGCGCAGCCGCGGCAGCGGGGTGGTGAGGTACTCGCGGTCGACCGGGGCGCCCTGGAGGTCGAAGGAGGCGCCGTGGCAGGGGCAGAGGAGCTGGGCGGCCTGCGCCTCGAGGAGGCAGCCCCGGTGGGTGCAGACCGCCGAGAGCGCGTGCACCCCGCCGCCGGGCTGGGGCACGAGCACCCCCTCGATGGGCCCCGCGGAGAAGCGGCGCGGCCGGCCGTCGGCGAGGTCGGCGAGGGTGGCGACCTGCCGCCAGGTGCCGTTCGACGGCACCAGCTCGCCCTGGGCGGCGCGGTCGGGCTGGTCGGTGTGGCGCACCCCGAGGTCGACGGCGACCCCTGCGGCCGCCGCGGCGGCGATGCCGCCGCCGATGAGGAAGCCGCGCCTGCTCGGCGGCCGGGTGGCCGCCGGGGCCGCGTCGAGCTGAGCGCGGAGCTGCTCCTCCAGCCCGCTGACGAACTCCGCCGAGGGCAGGTCGGTGGCGGTGCGGGCGCCGCGCAGCGCGGTGGCGACCTGGAGCAGCCGGGCCTCCTCGGCGTCGGCCTCGAAGCGCGGCGGCCGGCGGTCGCGGAGCAGGGCGGTGACGAAGCGGCGGGTGCGGCGGCGCGGGGTCACGACCGCTCCTCGCCGAGGCCGGCGGCGCGGCGCAGCGCGCGCCACTGCAGCACCTTGGCGTTGGCCACGCTCACCTCCATCTCGTGCGCCGTCTCGCGGACCGAGAGGCCGCGGAGGAAGCGCAGCTCGAGCACCCGCCGGTACTGGTCGGGGAGGCGCGCCAGGAGGGAGGAGACGCGGCGGCGGTTGCCCGCCCCCTCGTCGCCGCCGGCCGCGGGCGGCGAGGGGGCCAGGTCCTCGTTGTACTCGGTGAGCTCGGCCCCGTAGTGGGTGGTCCAGTGCTCGGCCAGGACGCTGCGCGCGGTGGCCCGGAGGTAGGCGCGGGCCTCCCCCTCGCTGGCGGTCGGACGCAGCCGGGGGAGCGCCCGCAGGAAGACCGCTGCGGTGATGTCCTCGGCGTCGGGACGGTTGCCGCAGCGCGAGAAGACGAACCGGTACACCGCGACCACGTGGGCGCGGTAGAGGTCCTCCCAGCCGGAGGTGTCCTCCGCGCCGACCACGCGAAGCCGCGACGCCGCGCTCTCCTGGTCCATCGACCCCTCGGTCTCCTCGGGTGGAATGTCCGCCTCAGTCTCCTACGGTCGCGGGTTACAGGTGGCGGGGGGTGATCTCGAGCACCCCGGCCTCGGCGAGCCGGGCCACCGCCCTCGCCCGGTGCGAGACCCGGTCCTTCTCCTCGGCGCTCACCTCGCCGAAGGTGCGGCCGAGGTCGGTCGAGAGGAACGACGGGTCGTAGCCGAAGCCGGCCTCGCCGCGGGGCTCGACGAGCACCCCCTCGCAGACGCCGCGGGCGACCACCTCCTCGGCGCCCGGCCGGGCGAGGGCGAGCACCGCCACGTAGCGCACCCGGCGATCGTCGGGGCAGCGGCGCTCGACCTCGTCGAGGAGGCCGCGCAGCCGGCTGGCGTCGTCGGCGTCCTCACCGAGCCAGCGGCTCGAGTGCGGTCCCGGCCAGCCGCGCAGCGCCTCCACCTCGATCCCGCTGTCGTCGCCGAGGGCGCAGAGCCCGGTGGCCCGGCAGACCTCGACCGCCTTGATCCGCGCGTTCTCCGCGTACCCGGGCCCGGGCTCGTCGACGTCGCCCTCGAAGCCGGCGTCGTCGAGGCTGAGCAGCCGCCAGGGATGGTCGCGGAGCAGGCGCCGGAACTCGCCCAGCTTTCCCCGGTTGCGGGTGGCGACCACCAGCGCCGGGCGGTCGGGCATTCAGTCGCGGCCCTGCGCCACCGCCCGGCGCTGGATGGCGAAGAGCTCCTCGAGGCCCACCCGGGCGAGCCCGAGCATCGCCTCGGCCTGGGCCGCGTCGAAGGGCTCGCGCTCGGCGGTGCCCTGGAGCTCGACGTAGCGGCCGTCGTCGGTGCCGACGCAGTTCATGTCGGTGTCGGCGGCGGAGTCCTCGAGGTAGTCGAGGTCGAGCCGCGGCGTCCCCTTGACGATGCCGACGCTCACCGCGGCGACCTGGTGGCGGAGCGGGTCGCTGGCGAGCAGGCGGGCCTCGCGCAGCCGCTCGACGGCGAGGGCGAGCGCCACCCAGGCGCCGGTGATCGACGCGGTCCGGGTGCCGCCGTCGGCGACGAGGACGTCGCAGTCGAGGATGACGGTCCGCTCGCCGAGGGCTCGGAAGTCGACGGCGATGCGCAGCGCGCGGCCGATCAGCCGCTGGATCTCCTGCACCCGCCCGTCGATGCGGCCCTTGCGGGCGTCGCGATCGCTGCGGGTGAGCGTCGACCGCGGGAGCATTGCGTACTCGGCGGTCACCCAGCCCTGGCCCGTGCCCTTGCGGTAGGGGGGCACGCGCTCCTCGACGCTGGCGGCGCAGAGCACCCTCGTCTCACCCACGGTGATGAGCGCGCTCCCCTCGGCGTAGGGGACGGCGCCGGTCTCGATGGTGGTGGGTCGCAGCTGATCCGGCCGGCGGCCGTCGGCACGCATGGGCCTGGAGTGTAGTCAGACGCGCTGTCGACCCGGGCTGCTGCCACAATGCGGGCACGTGCCCACCTGCGTCTGTGGGGAGCCGCTGCTCCCCGACCACCGTTTCTGCGCGGCATGCGGGCGCGCGCAGATGGGCGCGCGTACATCCGACGCGATCCCCGGCTGGCCGCCGACGCTGCCGCGGGAGCCGTGGGTGCCGCGGACGTTCTCTCCGCCCCGGCGGCGCTCCTGGGCGACCACCGCCGGTGCCACCGCGCTCGGGCTGCTGCTGGTGCTCGCGGTGGCCTTCACCGTCGGCTACCGCTCCGCCAGCCTGGCGCCGCAGGTGGTGGCGCGCTTCATCCCCGGGCCCTTCGCGACCCCCGTCTCCTCGCTGGTGCCGCGGCCGCTCGCCGCGGTGGCCGACCAGGCGCTGACCCGGGTGGTCACAGTCCAGGTCGTGACCGGGACCGGCGAGGAGTTCGGCACCGGCTGGATCCTCGACAACCACGGCGACGTCGTCACCAACAACCACGTCATCGAGGGCGGGTCGACCATCCGCCTGCTCGACAGCAACAAGCAGATGCACACCGGCGTCGTGCTCGGCTCCGACAAGGCGCAGGACATCGCCGTGGTCCGGGCCATCGACGGCCAGCCGCTGCCGGGCGACCCGCTCCCGCTCGCCGCCGACGGCGACGCGCCCCACCCGGAGCAGGTGGTGGTGCTCGCCTCGACAAAGGCCACCAACCACAGCGACCGCACCGTGGAGACCCTGGCGCTGCTCCACCAGTCGATCCCGGTGCAGGGCGACGGCCAGGCCGGGACCCCGGGGGCGGGGGGCACCACCTATGAGGACATGATGGTGCTCCACGGCCAGATGATCTACCGCGGCAACAGCGGCGGCCCGGTGCTCGACGCCTATGGCCGGGTCGTCGGGATCATCACCCTGGCGAGCCAGTCGACCCCACAGGCCTTCGCCATCCCGATCACCCGGGTGGTGGGCCAGCTCCACGGGTTCGCCGGGCGCAACACCCCCGCGACCTGAGTGAAACAATCCGCCGGGTTTGGGCGGACGAGACCCGGGCGATAGTCTGGGTGCCGCACCGACCCGCGCCAGCGCGCACCAACCGGAGCACCCGTGGACGACCGCACCTTCGACATCGCCGTGATCGGCGCCGGCCCGGCCGGGCTGGCGGCCGCGCTCTACGCGGGGCGCAGCCTGGTGCGCACCGTGGTCATCGAGGGCAAGGCGCCAGGAGGCCAGCTCCTGAACACCGAGCTGATCGAGGACTACCCCGGCTTCATGAGCATCCTCGGCCATGAGCTCGCCACCCAGATGACCGAGCAGGCGGCGCGCTTCGGCGCCGAGATGGTCTACGCACCGGCGACCCGCATTCGCATCGAGGACGACGGCACCAAGGTCGTGGAGACCGAGGCCGGCGAGTACCGCGCCCCGGCGGTGATCGTCACCGCGGGGGGCAACCCCCGCAAGCTCGGGGTCGCGGGCGAGGAGGAGTACGCCGGCCGCGGGGTGTCCTACTGCGCGGTCTGCGACGGCGCCTTCTTCAAGGGCGAGCACCTCGCCGTCATCGGCGGCGGCGACGCGGCGGTCGAGGAGGCGATGTTCCTCACCCGCTACGCGAGCAGGGTCACGCTCATCCACCGGCGCGACCAGTTCCGCGCCTCGCCGATCCTCGTCGAGGAGGCGCGCAAGGAGCCGAAGCTCCAGACCCTCCTCTGCACCGTGGTCGAGAGCATCGAGGGCACGCCGCTCGACACCGGCGACCACACCGGCAGGGTGACCCATCTGCGGCTGCGCAACGTCGACAGCGGCGAGGAGAGCACCCTCGACGTCGGCGGCGTGTTCATCTTCGTCGGCTTCCTGCCCAACACCGGGCTGGTCGACCGCCACGTCGAGCACGACGCCGGCGGCTACTACCTCACCGACCCCTACTCGATGATGACCAGCGTCCCGGGGATCTTCGCCGCCGGCGACGTCCGCTCCCAGCTGACCCGCCAGATCACCACCGCGGTGGGCGACGCCACCACCGCCGCGCTGGCCGCCACCAAGTGGGTGGAGGAGCGCGCCAAGGGCAACCCCGACCCCTTCGGCACCTTCATGCGGGCCTCGCAGCAGGGGGGCTGGGTGGGGTGAGCAGCATCGTCACCCGCGGTGGGGACGGCGGCGAGACCAGCCTCCTCTACGGCGGGCGGGTGCCCAAGGACGACCTCCACACCGAGGCATACGGCGCCCTCGACGAGGCCATCTCCGCTCTCGGCCTGGCCCGGGCCACCGAGACCGACCCGGCCAGGGCGGACCGGCTGCTCGCCCTGCAGCGGCAGCTGTTCACGGTCGGCGCCGAGCTCGCCACCGGCCGGGGCGCCCGCCACCTGCTCGTGAAGCACTTCCCCACCGTTGACGCGGCCATGGTCGACGCGCTCGAGGAGGAGACCCACGACCTCGAGGCCCGGGTCCCCCTGCCCCGAGCCTTCGTCATCCCGGGGGGCACGCCCGCCGCCGCCGCGGTGGACATGGCGCGCACCCTGGTGCGCCGCGCCGAGCGCCGGGCGGTCGCGCTCCACCGCGCCGGCGAGCTCGAGAACGCCGAGGTGCTCCGCTACCTCAACCGCTGCTCCGACCTCCTCTTCATGCTCGCCCGCGAGGCCGAGCAGGGCGCCACCACCCAGAAGTAGGGTCAGCCGAGCAGGCGGTGGGCCTGGAGGGCGAGCCAGAGGCGGTGGCGGACGGCCGGGTCGTCGAGGTCGGCGTCGAGCAGGGCGGCGATGCGGTCGAGCCGGTAGACCACGGTGTGGCGATGGACCCCGAGCCGGGCCGCGGCGTCGCCGAGGCTGCGGGCGCAGAGCACCGCCTCGAGAGTGCGGAGCTGCTCGGCGGCGCGCGGGCCGCCGTCGGCCATGGCGCCGAGGACACGGCCGACGTGGGCGCGGAGCGCCTCGCGATCGGCGTCGAGGGCGGCGAAGAGGCCGAGCTCGACGTCATCGTGGACGAGGTCGCCGGGCCGCAGGCGCCGCCCCACGTCGAGGACGCGGTGGGCGCGGCGGGCGGCGGCGGCGACCTCGTCGAGGCCGGCGGCGACGGGGCCGACCCCGATCACCAGCTCTCCCGGACCGAAGCCGGACATCGCCTGCGCCCCGGCGCGCGCCAGGCCGTCGACCGCGGCCTCGCCGTCGACCAGCGCCGTCCAGACGCCGGGGTCGGCGACGACGAGCAGGGCGCGGGCGGAGCGCCAGGCGGAGCCGAGCAGGCGGTCGGCGTCGGCGCCGGGGGGCACCGAGCAGGCGAGCAGCCGGTAGGGGGGACGCAGCTCGAGGTCGCAGGCAGCGGCGAGACGGCGCAGCTCGGCCGAGGCGTCGCCGGCGAGGAGGCGGCCGAGGACGCGGTCGCGGTCGCGGTCGCGCTGGCGCACCAGCCGCTCGCGGGTCTCGAGGTAGGCGCCCCCGACCGCCCCGCTGATCTCGTCGAGGTACTCGAGGACCTCCTCGCTGAGCGCCACCACCGTCTCCGGGGGCAGTCCGCCCATCCGGGTGGCGGCGTCGACCACCTCGCGCCAGACCACCTTGGCGGCGAGCCGGTAGCCGCGGAGCAGCACCTCGAGGGGGACGCCGAGCTCGGCCTGCTGGGCGCCGGCGAGCCCGAGGGTGGCGAGCTCGGTGGGGTGGGGCCGGCGGCCGTCGTGGAGCTGGCGGAGCAGGGCGTGGAGGCCGTCGCGGCAGGCGGCGACGATCGCCCGGAGGTAGCGGAGGCGGCCGAACTCGGGGGGCAGCTCCAGCTCCTCGCTGAGCCGGCGGGCAAGGCGGTGGGCGATCTCGTCCGACGAGGCGAGCAGGGTGGCGCTGACCTCGGCGGGGAGCCGGGGCGCCTCGGGCACACTCACCCCTTAACCATATGGTCACGGTGGCCAAAAATGGGGGCTCCAGCCGTGGGTCCGGGCCGATGACTTGGCCGGGGTGTAGAAGGGACAATTTCTGACGATGTTGTATAACGAACTCTTCGACCGCCTCGAGCGGGCCCGGTGGCAGCTGCGCACCGATATCCCCTTCGACGAGATCGATCGCTCGAAGGTGAGCGATCAGTGGATCCACGACCTGCGCCAGGTCTGCCTGACCGAGCTGAGCGCGCTGTACGCCACCGAGATGTTCCTCCGCGACTTCTACGCGGACATCGACTTCTGCAGCTTCGTCTCGATCTGGTTCTACGAGGAGATGAAGCACTACCTCACGCTGCGGCGCTACCTCGAGCACCTCGGCCAGGAGTTCGACGACGAGGGCGAGCTGCCCCGGCTGCGGCTGACCTTCGCCGAGGGCCCGGCGATCGAGACGCTGACCATGCACTTCGTCGGCGAGCAGCGCCTCGCCCACTGGTACACGGCGTTCAGCAACCAGGCGCCCGAGCCGGTGCTGGGGCTCATCTTCAAGACCCTCGCCTCCGACGAGCTGCGCCACGCCGCGTGCTACGCGAGCTACCTGCGCAAGGCCGTCAAGAACCGGCCCGACTGCCTCCCCGACATCCTGCGGATGGCGCTGTGGATGCTCCGCACCACCAACGATGCGCCCAAGCATCCGACCGCCATCACCGTGCCCTCGGTCGTCTCCAAGCTCGAGGACCCGGAGTACGTCCAGCGCATGCTCAACCTGTACCTTCCCGGTCGCGACCACGAGGCCCCGGTGCAGCGGAGGGTGCTGGCGGTGATGTCGGAGCTCGCTGGCGAGCGCATCGAGACCATGCGCGACCTGCCGGCGCTGATCCGCGGCGCCGCGGTGGCGTGAGCCGGGCCGGATCCGGGGCGCTCCTATAATCGGGCCATGACCGAGCCCCGCGTCCGCGTTCGCGCCCGGGTGCGCGGGCGGGTGCAGGCGGTCGGCTTTCGCGCCTACGTCCTCCACCACGCCTCCCAGCTCGAGCTCGGCGGGACCGTCGCCAACCGGCCGGACGGGACCGTCGAGTGCGTCGCCGAGGGCCCGGGCCCGGCGGTGGACACGCTGGTGAGGCGGCTCCACCGCGGACCCCTGGCCGCTCGCGTCGAGAGCGTCGAGGTCACCCCCGAGTCGCCTCGGGGAGAGCGGGCGCCGATGCGGGTGACGAGGTGACGATGCGCTTCGCCGAGCGCATGTCGCGCCTGGGCACGGAGGGGGCGTTCGAGGTCCTGGCCCAGGCTCGGATGCTCGAGGCCCGCGGCCGCGACATCGTCCACCTGGAGATCGGCGAGCCCGACTTCGAGACCCCGCCGAACATCGTCGACGCGGCGGTGCGGGCGATGCGCGCCGGCCACACCCACTACACCCCGGCGAGCGGGATCATGGAGGTGCGCGAGGCGGTGGCGCGCTCGGTGAGCCTGACCACCGGCGTCGACACCTCGCCGCTCAGCGTGGTTCTCACCCCCGGCAGCAAGAACATCATCCACTTCGCCCTGCTCACCCTGGTCGAGCCGGGCGACGAGGTGCTGGTCCCCGATCCCGGCTATCCCAACTACGCGTCGCTGACCAACTTCACCGGCGCGGTGCCGGTGCCGGTGCCGATGCGTGAGGAGCGCGGCTTCCGCCTCGACGTCGACGAGCTGCGCTCGCTGGTCACCGACCGCACCCGGATGATCATCATCAACACCCCCGCCAACCCCACCGGCGGCTGCCTGACCGCGGCCGATGTGAGCGCCATCGCCGAGCTCGCGATCGAGCGCGACCTCACGGTGCTGAGCGACGAGCTCTACTGGCGGCTGATCTACGAGGGCGAGCACGTGTCGCCGTACTCGATCCCCGGGATGGCGGAGCGCACCGTGCTCATCGACGGCCTGAGCAAGGCGTGGGCGATGTGCGGCTGGCGGCTGGGCATGGGCGTGATGCCCGTCGAGCTCGCCCGGCGCATGGACACGCTGATGATCAACACCTCGTCGTGCGCCGCGTCGTTCACCCAGCTGGCGGCGGTCGAGGCGATCGAGTCGCCGCTCTCCGACGCCGCCGTGGACGCCATGCGCGAGGAGTTCCGCACCCGACGCGACCTCGTCGTCGACGGTCTCAACCGCATCCCGGGGATGCACTGCCACCGTCCGGCGGGCGCCTTCTACGTCTTCCCCAACATCACTGGCACCGGCTGGGACGAGCGCGAGCTCGCCCACGCGCTGCTCCACGAGGCCGGGGTCGCGGTGCTCCCCGGCACGGCGTTCGGCGCCCATGGCGCCGGGTTCCTGCGGCTGTCGTACGCCAACTCGGTGCCCAACCTCGAGCGGGCCCTGGAGCGCATCGCCGTGCACCTCGCCGCCGCCGAGCCCGCGGCGTCGTAGCCCCAGCGTGTCCTCGCCCCCGGCGGTGACCACCGCACCCAGCTGCCGGCCGTCCCTCGAGGCGGTGCGCGCCCTCGCCTCCGGCCACGACCTGGTGCCGGTGGTGAGTGAGCTGCTCGCCGACTGCGACACCCCGGTGAGCGCCTTCCTGCGCCTGGAGGAGGAGGGGGCGTTCCTCCTCGAGTCCGTCGAGGGCGGCGAGCGCCTCGCCCGCTACTCCTTCCTCGCCGCCACGCCGGTGGCGACGATCGCGCTGGAGGACGGCGTGGCCACCGTCACCGGGCCGGAGGGCACCCGCACCGAGCCCTACACCGATCCCCTGGAGGTGATCGGTCGCTCGGTCTCGGGGCTGCGGGTGGCGCCGCTCGAGGGCCTCGACGTGCCCTTCCGCGGCGGCGCCGTCGGCTTCCTCGCCTACGAGGCGGCGACCCGCTTCGAGCGCGTTCCCGTGGCCCCGCGCGACGCCCTCGGCGTCCCCCACGGCTGGTTCGCGGTGGTCGACACCGTGATCGTCTTCGACCACGCGCTCCACCGCATGCTGCTCATCACCCACGCCCGCACCGCCCCCGGCGCCGACGTCGACGCCGCCTACGCCGACGCGGTGCGCCGTCTCGGCGAGCTGCGCGACCGGCTGCGTCGGCCGCTGCCCCCGCCGGCGCCGCTGCCGGCCGAGCCCGCGACCGTGCCCGACCGCGAGTCGATCGCCAACCTCAGCCGCGACGACTTCGTGCACAGCGTGCAGCGGTGCAGCGAGTACATCCTCGCCGGCGACATCTTCCAGGTGCAGATCGGGCGCCGCTTCGCGCTGCCGCTGCGGGTCCCACCCTTCGACCTCTACCGGGCACTGCGCTCGATCAATCCCAGCCCCTACATGTTCTTCCTGCCCACGCCGTCCTGCGCGGTGGTGGGGGCGTCGCCGGAGATGCTGGTGCGCGTCACCGGCAGCGACGTCGAGTACCACCCCATCGCCGGCACCCGGCGCCGCGGCTCGACCCCCGAGCGCGACCTCGACCTCGAGCGCCAGCTGCGCGAGAGCGAGAAGGAGCGCGCCGAGCACCTGATGCTCGTCGACCTCGGCCGCAACGACCTCGGCCGGGTGTGCACCACCGGGAGCGTGCGTGTCACCGAGTTCATGGAGGTCGAGCGCTACTCCCACGTCATGCACCTGGTGAGCACCATCACCGGCACCCTCCGCGACGACCTGACGGCGCTCGACGCGCTGCGCGCGTGCTTTCCCGCCGGCACCGTCACCGGCGCCCCCAAGGTGCGGGCGATGCAGATCATCGCCGAGCAGGAGCCCGAGACCCGAGGGGTCTATGCCGGGGCGGTGGGCTACCTTGCCTTCGGCGGCAACCTCGACACCGCCATCGCGCTGCGCACCCTGGTGGTGCGCGACGGCGTCGCCTACGCCCAGGCCTCGGCCGGGATCGTCGCCGACTCCGATCCCCACGAGGAGGCGCTGGAGATCGACAACAAGGTGGCGGCGCTGCTCGCCGCGGTCGAGCGCGCCAACCAGGGGCTGGGCGGGTGAGCGCCGATCTCCGCGGGGTTGTGGCCGTGGTCGACAACTACGACTCCTTCACCTACAACCTGGTGCAGTACCTCGGCGAGCTCGGCGCCGCGACCGCGGTCTTCCGCAACGACGCCGTCGCCGCGGCGGAGCTCGCCGAGATGGGGCCGGCCGCGGTGGTGATCTCCCCGGGGCCGTGCGACCCCGACCAGGCGGGCATCTCCCTCGAGACCGTCGCCCTCCTGGGTGCGACCACCCCGCTGCTCGGCGTCTGCCTCGGCCATCAGGCCGTCGGCCAGGCGTATGGTGGGATGGTGGTGCGCGCCCCGCAGGTGATGCACGGGAAGGTGAGCGAGATCCATCACGACGGCGCCGGTGTGCTCGAGGGCCTGCCCCGCCCCTTCGGGGCCACCCGATACCACTCCCTCGTGGTCGAGCGGGACTCGGTGCCGGCCTGCCTGGAGGTCACCGCCTGGACGGCCGGCGGGCTGGTGATGGGCCTGCGGCACCGCGAGCACCCCGTCGAGGGCGTCCAGTTCCACCCCGAGTCGATCGCCACCGGCTGCGGCCACGACCTGCTCCGCAACTTCCTGCGCCGGGCGGGGGTGCCGCGCACCGCGGAGCTCATCGGATGAGCCGGCTCGGCGCCCTGGAGCCGATCGTCGCGCGCAAGCACGCCGAGGTCGAGGCGCTGCGCCCCCGCGCCGCCGAGCTCTGGGCTGCCGCCCTCGCGGCGCCGCCGGTGCGCCCGCTGGCGCCGGCGCTGCGCGGCGGCGGCATCGTCGCCGAGATGAAGCGGCGCTCCCCCAGCGGAGGGGTGCTCCGCGCCGAGCTCGACTGCGCCGCAACCGCCCGGGGCTATGCGGACGCGGGCGCCGCCGGGCTCTCGGTGCTCACCGACGGACCGTCCTTCGGCGGCTCGCTCGACGACCTCGCCGCCGCCCGCGGCGCCTGCGCCCTGCCGGTGTTGCGCAAGGATTTCGTCGTCGACCCGCTGCAGGTCGCCGAGGCCCGAGCCGCCGGCGCCGACGCGGTGCTGCTCATCGTCGCGGTGCTCGGACCGGCGGGCGTCGACGAGTGTCTCGAGGCGGCGGCGCGCTGCGGCATCGCCGCCCTGGTCGAGGCCCACGAGGCCGAGGAGGTGGCGATCGCGGTCGCCGCCGACGCCGCCCTGGTGGGCATCAACAACCGAGACCTGCGCACCCTGCGCACCGACCTCGGCACCTTCGCGCGGCTGCGCACGCTCGTTCCCGCCGAGACCGTCTGCATCGCCGAGTCGGGGGTGGCGGACGCCGCGGACGCCGCCCGGCTGGTCGCCGAGGGCGCCGACGCGGTGCTCTGCGGCGAGGCGCTGATGCGCGCCGGCGAGCCCGCCGGACGCTGTGCCGAGTTCGTCGCCGCCGCCCGGGCGGCGGCCCTGGAGCGGGCGCGGTGATCGTCAAGGTCTGCGGGGTGCGCACCGCCGAGGTCGCCGACGCCGCCGTCGAGGCCGGCGCCGACATGATCGGGCTGGTCTTCGTCGAGCGCAGCCCGCGCAACGCCGGCGACCGCGAAGCCGACGCGGTGCGCGAGGCGGTGGCCGGGCGCGCCGACCTCGTCGGGGTGCTCGTCGAGCCCTCTGCGGAGCTCTGCGACCGGCTCGCCCGGCGCCACCGGCTCGCCGCCGTGCAGCTCCACGGCGAGGTCGACCCCCTGGTGGTCACCCGGGTGTCGGTGCCGGTGATCCGCGCGCTCAACGCCCGCTGCGCCGCCGAGGCGTACACCGACGGCTGGTGGCCGGCCGCGCTGCTGCTGCTCGACTCCGCCCCCGACGACTCCGCGGCGCTCCCCGGCGGCACCGGGCGGCTGCTGCCCCGCGAGTGGGCCGCGCAGGTCGCCCGCCACCGGCCGGTGATCCTCGCCGGCGGCCTGGGGCCGGACGGCGTCGCCGACGCCATCGCCGCGGTGCGGCCGCGGGGCGTCGACGCCTCCAGCAGCCTGGAGAGCGCCCCCGGGGTCAAGGACGCCGCGCTGGTCCGCGCCTACGTGCGCACCGCCCGCGCCGCCTTCGACCTGCTCGGCGCCGCCCCGGCGGCGGCGGGGGAGGGGCGATGAGCGCCGGCCGGTTCGGACGCTACGGCGGCGCCTACGTGCCCGAGACCCTGGTCCCCGCGCTCGAGGAGCTCACCGCCGCCGCCGAGCAGGCGCTCGCCGACCCCGAGTTCCGCGACGAGCTCCGCGGCTGGCTGCGCGACTACGGCGGCCGGCCCACCCCGCTGAGCAACGCCCGCCGGCTCAGCCGCCACCACGGCGGCGCGGCGATCTGGCTCAAGCGCGAGGACCTGCTCCACACCGGCGCGCACAAGCTGAACAACGCCCTCGGTCAGGTGCTGCTGGCGCGGCGGATGGGCAAGCGCCGGATCATCGCCGAGACCGGCGCCGGCCAGCACGGCCTCGCCACCGCGACCGCCTGCGCCTGCTTCGGCCTCGAGTGCGTCGTCTACATGGGCGAGGAGGACATGCGCCGCCAGGCGCTCAACGTCTACAAGATGCGGCTGCTCGGCGCCGAGGTGCGGGGGGTGAGCTCGGGGTCGCGCACGCTGAAGGACGCCACCAATGAGGCCATCCGCGACTGGGTCACCAACGTCCGCGACACCCACTACGTCATCGGCAGCGCGGTGGGCCCGCACCCCTATCCGTCGCTGGTCCGCGACCTGCAGCGGGTGATCGGCGACGAGGCGCGTTCCCAGGCGATGGAGCGCTGGCGGCGGCTGCCCGACGCGGTGGTGGCATGTGTCGGAGGTGGCAGCAACGCCATCGGGATCTTCACCGCGTTCGTCGACGACCCCACCGTCCGGCTGATCGGGGTGGAGGCGGCGGGGCGCAGCCTGGAGAGCGGCGAGCACGCCGCGCCGCTGAGCGCCGGCCGGCCCGGGGTGCTCCACGGCTCCTACAGCTACCTGATGCAGGACGACGACGGCCAGGTGCTCGCCACCCATTCGGTGAGCGCGGGCCTCGACTATCCCGGCGTCGGCCCCGAGCACAGCTGGCTGCGCGACACCGACCGCGCCGAGTACCGCTCCTGCACCGACGACGAGGCGCTCGCCGCCTTCCACCTGCTCTGCCGGCTCGAGGGCATCCTCCCCGCGCTGGAGTCGAGCCACGCGCTCAGCGTCGCCGGGCGGATCGCGGAGGCGCTGCCCGCCGACGCTCTGGTGCTGGTCTGCCTCAGCGGGCGCGGCGACAAGGACATCGACACCGTGCGCGAGCACTCCAGCACCGAGATGATCCGGTGAACGTGACCACTCCCGCCTCGCGGCTCGCCGGGGCCTTCGCGCGGCGGGACCCGGCCGGGCCGCCGGGGCTGATTCCCTACGTCACCGCGGGAGTCCCCCGCACCGGCGACACCCCCGCGCTGCTCGCCGCCGTCGAGCGCGCCGGCTGCCTCGCCGCCGAGGTGGGCATCCCCTTCAGCGACCCGCTCGCCGACGGTCCGACGATCCAGCGCGCCTCGCAGCGGTCGCTCGCCAACGGCACCACCGTCGCCACCGCTCTCGCCGCGGTCGCCGAGGCGCGCCAGCGTGGGCTCACCATCCCGCTGGCGCTGATGACCTATGTCAACCCGGTCCTCGCCTTCGGGCTGGAGCGCTTCTGCGCCGAGGCGGCCGCGGCGGGGGCCGAGGCGGTGATCGTCCCCGACCTCCCCGACGACGAGGCGGCGCAGCTGCGCGAGGCGGCGGACGGAGCCGGGCTTGCCCTAATCTTGCTCGTCGCACCCACCACCACGCCGGCCAGGCTCGAGGCCGCGTGCCACCGGGCGACCGGCTTCGTCTACTGCGTCAGCGTCACCGGGACCACCGGGGCGCGCGCCCACATCTCCCAGGAGGCGTTGGACCTGCTCATGCGCGTCCGGGCCGTCACCAGCCTGCCTCGCGCCCTCGGCTTCGGGCTCTCGCGGCACGAGCACATCCGCGCCCTGCGCGGCCGCGCCGAGGCCGCGGTGGTGGGTGCGGCGCTCATCGACCGCATCGCCGCCGCCCCGGACGCGCCGGTCGCCGCCGCCGAGCGCTTCCTGCACGAGATGCTGGGGACCGGGTCGTGACCACGGCGGTGCGCGGGCTGCGCGGCGCCACCACGGTGGACGCCGACGACTCCGCGGCGGTGGTCGAGGCCACGCGGGAGATGCTGGCCGCGCTCATCGAGGCCAACGGCATCGACCCCGACCAGGTGGCGGGGTGCTGGTTCACCGCCTCGCCCGACCTCCACAGCGAGTTCCCCGCGGTGGCGGCGCGCCAGCTCGGCTGGGTCGACGTGCCGCTGATCTGCGGGCAGGAGATGGACATCGTCTACTCCAACTCGCGGAGCATCCCGCGCTGCGTGCGGGTCCTCATCCTCGTCAACACCGAGCGCAGCCAGCGCGAGGTGACCCATGTCTACCTGCGCGGTGCGCGTGCCATCCGCGAGGAGCTCGACCGGGCGCGGTCCGGCCAGCTCCCCCAGCCCGCCACCGCCGCACCCGGCCAGCGGCCGTCCGAGGTCAACCGATGATCATCGTCATGAAGTCCGGCGCCAGCCGAGCCGACATCGAGCGCATCTGCGGCAGGGTCGAGGCGCGCGGCCTCAAGACCCACCTCAGCGAGGGCGAGGACCGCACCGTCATCGGGGTCATCGGCCACGACCCCTTCTCGGTCAAGGACGCCTTCACCCACGACCCCTCGGTCGAGGACGTGGTCCGCATCACCAAGCCGTACAAGCTCAGCGGCCGCGAGTTCCGCCGCTCCGACACGGTCATCACCCTCGACAACGGCCTCACCATCGGCGGCGACGAGGTGGTGCTGATGGCCGGCCCCTGCAGCGTCGAGAACGAGGAGATGCTGCTCGAGACCGCGCGGGCGGTTCGTGACGGCGGTGGCCACATCCTCCGGGGTGGCGCCTTCAAGCCGCGCACCTCGCCGTACGCC
>DATARS010000118.1:0-59262 GCA_036269455.1 Candidatus Dormiibacterota bacterium
AGATCGAGGTCACCCCATGAGTACCGAGAAGCCCGTCTGCGATCTGGTCGGGATCGTCGAGGGCAACCGCTACGCGGTGATCGGGACCGTCGCCCGGACGCTCAAGCAGGCCGGCCTTCGGGAGGAGGCGGAGGAGTTCACCAGGCAGGCCGTCGATGAGGAGCGCTACGAGGACGTGCTCCGGGTCGTCAAGGACTTTGTGGATGTCAAGTAGGTGACCTGAGCCGACGCAGGCGCTCAGTTCGACGGCCGCCGCGCCGACATCCCGGCGCTACCAGGCGTGTCGCGTCCCGCTGAAGCGCGTGATCGCCTCGCGGGGGTCCTCGAAGTGCTCATAGGCGGACTGCACGGCGACGCGGCCGGGACCCTTCATGGTCAGCCAGACGTAGCGGTTCTGCAGCCGCGTGCTCCAGCCGCGCAGGGTGCCGCTGGGGTACTCGAGGTGGAGGTGCATCCCCACCGACGGGTCCTTGTAGAGCAGCGCCGTCGGCTTGACGCAGATCGACTCGCCCGGGGCGAGGGTGCGGACGAAGGCGTTCCCGTGGGCGTGGAGGATCAGCAACCCCGGCTCCGACCCCGCGGAGAACCGGTCGAGGAATCTGCCCAGCGGGTAGTGGGTCTTGGCGTCGTTGCCCTGTCCGGTGACGAACCAGATGCCGGACTCGGTGTAGTCGTACCCGACCTGCCCGGTGGCGACGAGGAAGACGTGCTCGCGGACGTCGACGGCGTTGCCGGCGTCGAGCGGCAGCGCGATCACCTCGCCGGGGAGGTCCTTGGAGAACGCGATCCGGCCAGGGCCGGTCGCGATGCTCATCACCACCGGCAGCCCGGCGCGCATCCGCGTCCAGGCGCCGCGCATCGACATCGCCTTGACGCTGATCGCGGGCTCCATCCAGAGCAGCTCGTGGTGGCCGAAGTAGACGTGGTCGCCGCCGGCGAGGGTGAAGTCGATCACCGGGACGTAGGTGCCCTCGATCTGGCAGTGCGAGCGCCCGCACTGGATGCGCGCCATGTCGGGGACGGGCGGCAGCTCCGACCAGCCCGAGTTGGAGACCAGGGTGCGCACGTCGACGGGGGCGCCGCAGCGGGGACAGCTCGCGGCGTCCGGTGAGTCGGTGGTGCATCGGCACCAGGGGCAGGTGTAGGCGCCGCCGGCGGCCACTCGGCTACCCCGTGTGGCGGTGGACGTACATCGACTGGATACCGACCCGTCCGGGTCCGGTCATCCGAGCCATGCGCATGCCGCTGCTGAGGAAGCCGGTGCGGATGGGCAGCCGCTCGGTCTGCATCCGCACCGCGGAGTCCTTGTAGAGGAAGCCGCCGGGCTCGATGAGGATCTCCTCCCCCTCCTTCAGCGTGCGCTCGAGGACGTTGCCGTTGCCATGGAGGAGCAGCAGACCGGGCTCGCCCGCGGTGACGAAGCGGTCCATGAACATGCCGTTGGCACGCATGTTGCTGAGGCCCTTGATCCGCACGAAGGAGTACCGGAGCTGGTGCGACGCGGCGAGGAAGGCGTGCTCGCGCACGTCGAGCTCCATCGTCGGGTGCAGCGGCAGCACCACCATCTCGCCGGTGGCGTCGCGTGAGAGCGCGACCCGGCCCGGGCCGTGGGCGACGCTGATGACGTGCGGCATCCCCGCCAGGCTGCGACGCAGCCAGCCGTTGTTGGGCATGACCGACATCCGCACCGCGGGCTCCTTCCAGAGCATCACGTGGTGCTCGAAGTAGACGTGGTCGCCGGCGCCGAGGCTCAGCTCCGCGACCGGCACGATCTCGCCCTCGACCTGGCAGGTGCTGATGCCGAAGGCGAACTCGGTCATGTCGCGCAGCCGGGGCGCCTCGCGCCAGCCCGAGTCCGACACCAGATGGTCGGCCTCGAGAGGGGCCCCACACGTGGTGCAGGTGCGCCGATCGGTGGGGTTCTGCCCCTTGCACCAATCGCAGACGATGCGCTGGAGTGTGTCCACCGCGGGTGAGGATACCGTGGGTCGGGTACGCTGGATCGTGTCCTCCCCTCCTCCTCCGTGATGAACGACGACCCCACCACCCTGCCCGCGCCCGCCCCGGAGGGCCGCGCGCCGCGTCCCGACAAGCAGCTCTACATGCTGCTCATCGCCCTCGCCGCCCGCACCCGGGCCGACTGCCTGGGGCGGCGGGTCGGCGCGGTGATCTGGCTCGAGGGCCGGGTGCTCTCCACCGGCTACAACGGCACCCCGTTCGGCATGCCCAACTGCTCCGAGGGCGGCTGCCACCGCTGCGCCAATCGCGATGCCGGGCCCTTCCTCCGCGGCGGCGCCTACGACGTCTGCCTCTGCGTCCACGCGGAGCAGAACGCGCTGCTCACCGCCGCGCGCTTCGGCCAGCGCACCCTCGGCGCCTCGGTGACGAGCACCACCCAGCCCTGTTTCGGCTGCCTCAAGGAGCTGCTCCAGGCGGGGATCACCGAGGTGCGCTACCTCCACCCCTGGGACCCGCTCGAGGCCTACGGCGACCCCGCGCTCGCCACCCAGTACGCCGCACTTCGCAGCCGCTTCGCCGTCTTCGAGCGCATCGGCGACCCCTCGATGGACACCCCGGCGCTCTTCGCCCCGGTGCTCGACCCGAAGGACGGCGCCTCAGGCTAGTGGCGTCCCGATGGCTACCGTCTCGGCTCGTACCGCATCGCCACCGCACCCGAGCCGAACTCCAGCCGGCTCACGAGCTTCAGGTCGACAGGCTTCGACAGCCCCGCGAACAGCGTCGGCCCGTGGCCCGCGAGCCTGGGATGCACCACGAGCTCGTACTCATCGATCAATCCCAGCTCCGTCAGCGCCAGGGGGAGCTTCACACCACCCACGAACAGTCCCTCGCCCGGCTCCCGCTTGAGCTGCCGAACGGCCGTGCCCAGGTCCCCGCGCACGAGCTCCGCGTTCCAATCGACCTGCTCCAGCGTGCTCGACACGACGTACTTCTTTGCCGCGTTGATCGTCCGGGCGAAGGGTTCCATCCACTCAGGTCTCGCTCCCGCCGGCGCCGGCGGCCGCCACGCCGACTCCATCATCTCGTAGGTCACCCGGCCGAAGAGAAGGGCATCGGCCCGGTGGAGGTTCTCGGCGGCGTGACGATGCAGGTCCTTGCCCGGGGCGATTCCACGATGATCGCAGCACCCGTCCAATGTGACGTTGATGGAGTACCGAAGGGGTCGCATGTCGCCAGGGTACCGACCCACCACTAGGCCTGGTCGACGCGCTGCTCGCGGTTCTCGACCAGCGCCGTGGCGATCTGGCGCACCCGCTCCAGGGTGTCGATGTCCTCCGGCCCCTTGTCGTGCCGCCAGCGGGCGATGCGTGGGAAGCGGAGCGCGTACCCGGAGCGGTGGCGCGTCGACGGCTGCACCGAGTCGAAGGCGATCTCGACGACGATCTCGGGCCGCACCGATCGGTGGTGGCCGTGGTCCTGCACGGTGGAGTCGAGCAGCAGGCGGGTCATCTCGGCGATCTCGGCGTCGGTGAGCCCGGTGTACGCCTTGCCCACGGTGGCGAGCTCGTCGGAGCCCTCGGCGATGCGCACCGCGAAGGTGACGTCGCTCAGCACCCCGCGCCGCTTGCCGTGGCCCCACTCGGCGCCGACCACCACGCAGTCGAGGGTGTCGAGCGGACGCTTGAGCTTCAGCCAGGCGAGCCCGCGGCGCCCCGGGGTGTAGCTGGAGTCCGGGTTCTTGGCCATCAGCCCCTCGTTGAGGCGCGCCCGCGCGTCGAGGAAGAGGGCGTCGACCTCGGCGGCGCCGGTGGCGCGCTCGAGGTGCGCGACCGCGAACCGGCCGCCGAGGCGCAGCGCCTCGAGCCGGGCGCGGCGCTCGCGCAGCGGGGTGTCGAGCAGCCACTCGCCGCCCTGGTGGAGCAGGTCCCAGGCGGTGAACACCACCGGCACCGCCTCGAGGACCGCCGCGCTCGGGGACTTCCGTCCCAGCCGTGTCTGCAGGTCGAAGAAGGGCATCACCCGGCCGTCGCGGAAGCCGAGCAGCTCGCCGTCGAGGACGAGGTCGCCGTCGAGCTCGGCGGCGGCGGCGACGATCTCCGGGAACTGCCCGGTGATCTCGCGCAGGTCGCGGCTGTAGAGCGCGGTGCGCTCCGGGCCCTTGTGGAGCTGGCAGCGGATCCCGTCGTACTTGTCCTCGACCCACACCTCCTCGCCCATCCGCGCCACCACCTCGGCGGCGTCGGCGACGGGAGAGGCGAGCATGTAGCGCAGCGGCGCCCCGAGCCGTGGCGCGGCCTCGGCGAGGCGGTCGCCGGCGGCGAGCACGGCGACGGCGCCGAGGTCGCCCATCAGCATGTCGGCGCGGGCGACCGCGGCGGCGGGGCGGTCGAAGGCGCGCGCCACCGCCTCCTCGACCAGCCCCTCGCGCAGGCCGATGCGCATGTCACCGCTGATCAGCTTGGTGACGTAGCGCCCCTCCGCCGGGGTGCAGGCGCGCAGCAGCTCGGTGAGCTGCACGGTGCGGGCGCGGCTGCTGCCCGTGGTCGCGGCGATGCGGTCGAATCCGGCCGCAACCTCGAGGATGTCGAGGCCGGGCGCGGCGTGGCCGGCGGCCTCCATCAGGTCACGCATCACGTCGCCGCTGTCGGCATGGCGCCGGTACGAGGCCGCCATCTCGGTGTCGCCGGCGCCGGTCAGCTCGAGGACCACGGTGCGCATCGCCGCCCAGCCGACCATGAGCACGCGGCCGTCCCAGGCGGGAAAGATCCGGCCGGCCATGAAGCGGGTGGCGACGGCGAGGCGGTCGACATCGAGCGACGCCAGGTACTCCCCGAGGATGCGCACCTTCTCGAGCTTCGAGGAGGTGGCGGCGATCGCGTCCGCGCACTCGGCGAAGCGGCGCATCAGGCCAGGCCGAGCTCCAGCTGCCGGGTCGCCGCGAGCGGCTCGGCGCACACCCCGCGGCGGCGCAGCTGGCGCGAGAAGTCCTCGGCGAAACCGAAGAGCGTGTACACCTGCTCGGCGCCGCTGCGCTCCACATAGCGCAGCAGCTCGTCGAAGTCGGCGTGATCGCTGAGCGCGAAGGCGGCGTCGCAGCCGAGGCGCAGCGCCGCGGCCGGCTCGACCGCCCAGCCACTGATGTAGGCCGTGCGCTGCGGCCGGATCCGCTTCACCCACGGCCGTCCGCGCAGGTGCGGCGGGCAGATCACCACCGCGCCGGGCGGCGGCTCGTCGCCGGCGGCCTGCGCCGCGGGCAGCCGCACCCCCAGGGCGCGGTAGATCTCGGTGACGGTGTGCAGCGACCCGCAGAGCACCACCGGCAGCCCGACATCGGCGAGATGGGAGAGCACCTCCTGGCCCTTGCCGAGCGAGTAGGCGTAGAGCACCGGCGTCACCCCGTCGGCGACGCTGTCGAGGCAGAAGTCGCAGATCGCCCGGGCCACCACCTCGGTGGGCGGGAAGCGGTACTGCGGCCGCCCGAAGGTCGCCTCGACGACGAGGACGTCGCACTCCACGTGCTCGAGCGACTCGGCGGTCTGCCCCTCGCGGAGCTTGATGTCGCCGCTGTAGAGGATGCGCACCCCGCGGTGGCGCACCAGCACCTGGCTGGAGCCGAGCACGTGCCCGGCGGGGTGCAGCGAGATCACCGCATCGCGCAGCTCCATCTCCTCGCCGTAGGCGAGCCCCGTGCCCGCGGCCTCCTCCCAGCCGTGGCGCCTGCGGCGGTGCGCACCGGTGCGCATCGCCAGCACCCGGCGGGTGGCCTCGGTGCAGATCGCCCGGCGATGCCGGGCGATGTGGTCGCCGTGGGCATGGCTCACCACCGCCAGGTCGCGGCCGTTGCGCGCGTCGATCCAGAGGTCGAGGGCGGGGAGGTGGACCCCACGCTGGTAGCGCGGCTCGTATGGGACGCGCACCGCGCCATGGTATGCGGCGCCCCACCCGGCGCACCGAACCTCAGTACGGCAGCTCGTGCTCGTCCATGCCGAAGTGGTGGCCGACCTCGTGGAGGACGGTGCGCCGGATCTCCTCGCGGAGGTCGCCGAGGTTCCCGCAGACGTTCTCGTGGTTGCGCTGGTAGAGGACGATCCGCTCGGGCCAGTCGTCGGCGAGGGCGGTGCCCCCCTCGTAGATGCCGAGGGTGTCGGGGTCGAACCCCTCGGCCACGTCGCCGGCGTCGGGCAGCGGCTCGACCACCACCAGGGCGTTGTGGAGCCGGGCGCGGAAGGCGGCCGGGATGGTCGCGTACACCGCGGCGGCGATGCGGTCGAACTCGCCGGAGGCGATCCGCACCGGCACCACGCACTCCTTCGGATCGAGCCGGGCCGCCCGCCGGAAGGCCCTCTCCGCCTCTGCGGTGTCCTCGAGCCAGACCAGCACCCGGCCGAGAAGGTTCCAGGCTTCCGCATCCTCGGGATCGAGCTCGACGGCGGTCCGCAGCGCCCCGGCGGCCTCCTCGAACTCCGCGCACCGGTAGGCGCACTCGCCCCGCTCCGCCCAGGCGGCGGGATCCTCCGGGGCCGCCTCGCAGGCCTTCGCCGCCTCCCTGCGCGCCTCGGCGAAGCGCTCCAGGTCGAAGAGGGCCTCGGCGCGCAGCAGCAGCGCCTCGACGACCTGTGCCTCGTCTCCGCCGCGGCGGGCGTCACGCAGCACCCCCGCGGAGAGGTCGAGGGCGCGGCGCGGGTCGCCGTTCTCGAGCGCCTCGGCGGCGAGGTCGAGGCGCTCCGCCGGGTCGCCGGCGCGGTCGCGCAGCCTCGGCAGCCGCATGATCTCAGCCCGGCTCCACGACCGCGGAGACCACCGCCGCGTCCTCGACGGCGAGATGGCCCAGCGGCCCCTCCCCCCGCCCCAGCCCGGGGGCGCGGCGCAGCGCCTCGACCACATAGGCACCGGCGCTGGCGACGGCGTCGAGCGGCGCGACGCCGCGGGCGAGGAACGCCGTGATCGCCGCGCTCAGGGTGCAGCCGGTGCCGTGACCGCCCCGGCCGGCGACCCGCGGATGGGCGAGCTCCAGGCACACCCCGGCGTCGCGGTCGCAGACGACGTCGACGACGCGCTCGCCGGGAAGATGCCCGCCGGTGACCACCGCCACCCGCGGCCCCGCGGCACAGAGGACCCGTGCCGCCTCCCGCGCCGAGGCGAGGTCGGTCACCTCCACCCCGGTCAGCGCCGCGGCCTCGTCGAGGTTCGGGGTGACCACGGTGGCGAGGGGCAGGAGCAGCTCGACCAGGGCCGCCACCCCCGGCGCGGTGAGCAGCTCGCGGCCCGAGCTCGAGCGGATCACCGGGTCGACCACCAGGGTGGTGACGCGGTGGAGCCGGAGCCGCCGCGCCACAACCGCGACGATCTCCGCGTCGCCGAGCATCCCCGTCTTCCACGCCGCCGGCGCGAGATCGGAGGCCACCGCGTCGATCTGGGCCCCGACCATCTCCGCGGGCACCGGGTGGACCGCGGCCACCCCGGTGGTGTTCTGCGCCGTCACGACCGTCACCACGGTGGCACCGTACACCCCACAGGCGGCGAACGCCTTGAGATCGGCCTGGATCCCCGCCCCCGCCGAGGGATCGCTCCCCGCCACCGAGCAGGCGACCGGCACAGCCATCGCGGCTCGATGCTACTCGTGGAGGTTCACCTGACGCACCGGTGACGAAGCGCCTACCCGCCGTCGACGCGGCGCCACTCCACGATAGAACCTGGACATGCCGACATCGCCCCCCAGCAACGGGTCCTCCAACCAGGCGCTGCGCGCCTCGCTCCTCGCCGCCGAGGCACCGGTCCGGGCCCCCGAGCAGGCCGCCGCGACCGCGACCCTGCCCGAGGTGGACAGCAGCATGCTGCCGAGCGCGCCCGAGCTGCTCGAGGCCTCGCCCAACCTCCAGCGGCTGTGCGAGAGCTACCACCGCAGCTACCGCCACATGCTCGCCCGCAACCGGCGCCAGCGGCTCGGCCTCGCCGTGCTCGTGGCCGCCGTCGGCGTCGCCGCCGTGGTGCTCGCCCAGAGCCACGCCGCCACCGTCAACGTCGCCTCCGACCTGGTGGTGGCCGTCGGCCTGGCGAGCGGTCTGGGCGTCGCCCTGCTGGCGCTGCTCTGGGTGCGCGACGACCGGCGCCTGCGCAACGTCCAGGGGGACAGGCTGCTGCGCGCCCTGCAGTTCAACTGCACCCTCCACGAGGAGCGGCTGCGCGCCTTCCGGCGCCTCTCCCAGCCCACCGCCGCCTTCTTCGACTGCTACGCACTCTGGCGACAGCAGCACCCCGAGGCCGAGCGGAACCTCGCCGCCCTGATGCGCTCGCTGCGCGGCCTCGGGGGCGCCCTGGGGTAGCGTCCCCGGCCCGGCTCCCCGCGGCTACCATCTCGCCGATGGACGCCGCAGCGCGCTTCGGCGAGGTGAACCTCATCTCCGATCCGCTGCACGGCTACATCGAGATCACCAAGGCCCGCGGCGGAGCGCCGGGCGAGCAGCAGCTGCTCGACACCGGCTGGCTGCAGCGGCTGCGGCGCATCCACCAGCTGCAGTCGGCGTGGTGGGTCTTCCCCACCGCCGAGCACTCGCGCTTCTCCCACCTGCTCGGCGCCATGCACCTGGCGAGCCTCTTCGCCCGGCGCATCGACGCCTCGCTCCGCGCCGCCTTCCCCGACGCCCCCTCCCCTGCCTGCGTCGAGGAGACGCTGCGCCTCGCCGGCCTGCTCCACGACGTCGGCCATGGCCCCTTCGGCCACTTCTTCGACCGCGAGGTGCTCGCCCGCCACGGGATCGACCACGAGGACGTCGGCCGGCAGCTCGTCACCGAGCGGCTCGGCGACCTCATCGCCTCGCTCCGCGCCGGGCCCGGGGGCCACTTCGCCGCCGGCGAAAGTGTCGATCCCCGCTGGGTGGCCTGGGTGATGGCCCCGGCGGAGATGGACGGCTATCGGCCGCCGGACTGGCTGCGCGCCTGCAAACCCCTGCTCTGCGGGCCGGCCACCGTCGACAACCTCGACTACGTCCCCCGCGACGCCTACATGTGCGGGGTGAGCGGCGGCGCCGTCGACGTCCCCCGGCTGGTGCACTACACCTTCGTCAGCGGCGACACCGTGGTGCTCCACGGCCACGCCGCCGCGGCGCTGCAGATGTTCCTCCAGGCGCGGCTCTTCCTGTATACGAACATCTACTTCCACCGCACCGTGCGGCGCATCGACCTCTCGATGCGCGAGATCTTCGCCGATACCATCGCGGAGCTCCTCCCCGGCAGCCCGCTCGAGCACCTCGACGACTACCGCGCGCTCACCGACTGGTCGCTGCTCGAGGCGGTGGAGCGCTGGCGGCGCGAACCCGACGGCAGCGAGCGGCGGCGCCTCGCCGAGGCGTGGGCGCGGATCACCGAGCGCCGGCTGCCCTGGCAGCTCGCCTACGAGATCACCGCGCGCACCGGCACCGACCTGGCCGACCTCCGCGAGCGCATCGTCGAGGCGCTGCCCGCCGACCGGCGTGGCGTCCGCTTCGAGGTCGACGTCGCCAGCATCAGCGTCGCCCCGATCAATCCCATGGCCGAGGACGGCATGGTCTCGATCTGGGACCCCCTGCGCGGGGAGGTGGTGCACAGCCGCACCATCGAGCTGATCGCGCGCCTGCCCCAGTACAGCCTGCAGATCCGCGTCTTCACCGACGACGAGTCCGCGGTCGGCGCTCTCAACGCCGCCGCGGACTCGGTGCTCGCCTAGGTCAGACGGCCACCCCCTGCAGCTGGGTGAGCCGGATGCTGTTGCCGGAGGGGTCGCGGAAGCCGGAGTCGATCCCGTAGGGACGCTCCTCGGGGGGCTCGTTGAACTCGACGCCGCGGGCGGTGAGCTCCTCGTAGGCGGCCCGGCAGTCGTCGGTGGTGAGGAAGACGGTCCCGGCGAACCCCTTGGCCATCAGGGTGCGCACCTGCTCCGCGGTCTCGCCGTCCATGACCGGTGCGCCGGGGATGGCCATGAGCACGATGGAGATGTCCGGCTGGCCGGCGGGGCCGACGGTGAGCCAGCGGAAGTCGCCCATCTCGGGGAGGGTCACGTCGGAGCGGACCTCCATGCCGAGCTTGCGGGTGTAGAAGTCGAGGGCGACGTCCTGGTCGTGCACCCAGAGCTGTGCGGTGGCGATCCTGATCATCGGAGGTCTCCTTGTTTCGGTGGCGGGAAGGGCCACTTGCACGCTACCCGCCCTCGTCGCGCCCGTCTTCTCGAAACGTGCGGCGTTGCGGACGGCCGTGGGCCCGGACCACGCAGGCGGGCACCAGCGCGTGGCGGGCCGCGGGAGGGAACGCCACCCGGTAGGCGGTCGGCGACAGGCCGAACGTGCGGGTGAAGCTGGTGGTGAAGGAGCCGACGCTTTCCCACCCCACCGAGACGCAGATGTCGGCGACGGAGCGGTCGGTGGTGCGCAGCAGCGCGGCGGCGCGCTCGAGGCGGCGGGTGAGCAGGTAGGCGTGCGGCGACTCGCCGAAGGCGCGGCGGAACTCGCGGCTGAAGTGCGCCCGGGAGAGGTGCGCCGCGGCGGCCATGTCCTCGACCTCGAGCGGCTCGAAGTAGCGGGCGTCGGCGAGGTCGCGGGCCCGGAGCAGCCGCCGCGCCAGCGGGAGGGTCTCCGGCCGGTTCAGGACGCGGACCCTGAGCCCCCACCCTCGAGCAGCCGCTTGGCGTCGGCGAGGGTCATGTCGGCGGCGGGGACGATGAGGTCGCTGGCGCGCACGTCGTCGCGGGGCAGCCGCTCGCCCATGTCGTTCACGAAGGTGACCAGCCGGCGGGTGAGCCGGGCGAAGTCCTCGGCGTTGTCCTTCTCGATCGCCCGGGCGAGGTCCTCGTCCAGACCCTCGAGCGAGGAGCGCGCGTTGGCGGGCAGCCGGTACTGGTCGTCGCCGGCGATGCGCACCACGATCCCGGCCGCCTCGAGCCGTGGCCGCTCGGTGGGCGCGTCCAGGGCGAGCTGGCGCTTCATCTCCAGCAGCTGGCGGTCGACGGCGGCGTCGGCGCTGCTGATCCGCAGCCGGGCCTCGAGGTCGTCGCCCGGGCCGATGGCGTCGAGCGCCCCGGTCTCGGCGAGCTGGCCGACGGCGGCGGCGCGCGCCTTCATGTCGGCGACCCGCCCCTGGGCACGGTCGATCATCAGCGACACGTCGGCCATCTGCTCGGAGAGGCCGGTGACCCCCTCCATCGCCTGGGTGCTCGCCTTGGCGGCCGAGTACTGCGCCTTCATCGTCTCGCGCTGGCTGCGGAAGGCCTCGACCTTGGCGCGGAGCTTCTCGCCCACCACCTCGAGCTGCTGCTCCTGGGCGCGCAGCTGGTCGATCTGGGGGTCGAGGCCATCGAGCTGGGCACGCACCAGCTGGGCGCGGCCGAGGGCGGTGCGGGCGATGTCCTCCTGGCCCTGCTGGAGGGCGAGGCGGGCGTGCCCCTGGAGGCTGTCGAACTGCTGCTGCATGGTGTCGCGCTGCGCCTCGAGCCGCTTCTGCGAGGTGAGCACGTCGGCGATGCTGCGGCGCACCGCCTGGAGGTTCTCCAGCATCTTCTCGTAGGAGAGGTCGAGCGCCTCGGCCGGGTTCTCGGCCCGGTCGAGCACCCGGTTCGCCTTCTGCTGGAACACCTGGGAGAGACGGCGGAACACGCTCATCCGTTCACCGTACCTCGCAACGAGCGGGTGTTGCAGTCAGTCGCCGCGGAGCGGCCGGTAGGTCCGGTGGGCGAGCAGGGCGACGCCGGCGCAGATCACCGCGGTGCCGGCGAAGAGCGCCCCCGCGGCGAGGTCGCCGCGGTGGGGGCCGCCGCGGATGGCGGCCGTGTAGGCGGCGCCGGTCACCCCCAGGCCGAGGATCACCCCGGCGTTGCGGGCGGTGCTGAGGAAGCCGGCCGCCCCGCCCAGGGCGCTCCGCGGCGCCGTGGCCAGGGCCGCCGCGGTGTTCGCCGAGGAGAACAGCCCGTTGCCGCAGCCGAGCACCAGCAGCCCGACCGGCAGGAGCACGGGGATGTAGGCGGCGGCGGCGACCGCGGTGAGCAGGAAGCCGGCGGCGGCGAGGAGCATCCCCGTCGCGGTGGTCGCGGCGGTGCGCCCGGAGTCGCCGAGGCGGCCGCCCCGCCGCGAGGTGAGCGCGATGCCGAAGCCGATGGGGAGGAAGGCGACCCCCGCCACCGCGGCGCTGGCGCCGTGGGCGTTCTCGAGCCAGAAGGGCAGGAGCGCGAAGCAGGACATCAGCGAGCCGGTGCTGAGCAGGGTGGCGAGGGTGGCGGCGCCGAAGCGCCCGCCGAGCCAGCGGCGGTCGATGATCGGGGCGCTGCCGCGGAGCTCGGCGACGACCAGGACCACCCCACCGGCGGCGCCGACCAGCAGCCAGCGCCCCGCCGGCCAGTCGCCGAGCGCCGGCCCGGGGATCGAGGCGACCCCGGCGCCGAGACCGAAGAGCAGCGCCGCCAGGCCGGTGGCCCCGGCCACGTCGAGCCGCGCCGCGCGCCCGCCGGGGGCGCTGCGGGGGACCGCCCGCAGGGTGATCAGCACCCCGAGCAGGGCCAGGGGCAGGCCCGCCCAGAACACCGCCTGCCAGCCCCAGAGCGCCACCAGCGCGCCGCCCACCGGGGGGCCGACGAGCCCGGCGATCGCCTGGGCGATGACCAGGACCGCCACCGCACGGCCGGCGCCGCGGGGACGGGCGTGCTCCGCGGTGAGCGCCAGGCTGCCCGCGGTGAGCAGTCCGCCGCCGATGGCCTGCACCGCCCGGCCGATGAGCACCACCCCGAAGCCGGGGGCGACGGCGGCGACCACCGATCCCATCGCGAAGACGGCGAATCCCGCCAGGTAGGCCTCGCGCCGGCCGAGGCGGTCGCCCAGGCGGCCGAGCAGGGGGACGGAGGCGGTCACCGTGACCAGGTAGACGCTGAGGGTCTGCTGCGCCGCCGCCGGGGAGATGCCGAAGTGGCGGGCCATGGGCTCGGCGGCCACCGCCACGATGGTGGCGTCGACCATCCCGATGAAGGCGCCGACCACCAGGGCGAGGCGCAGCGCCCGCCGCCGCGGGGCCGGCTCGACGGTGTCCTCGGGTGCGACCTCCGCGGCCGTCCGCGCGCCCCCGGCCGCCGCCAGCGCGCCCCGTCCCACCTAGGTCTTGAGGGGCAGCCGCGGGCCGCTGGGCATCACCGGTCCGGCCGACGAGCGGAAGTTCTCCTTGCTCACCTCGGCGGCGATGTGCGAGGCCACGTCGCGGAAGACGGCGCTCATCGGGCTGTCGGGGGCGGCGACCATGATCGGCTGGCCGTCGCCGCCGCCGATGCGGATGCGCGGGTCGAGGGGGATCTCACCGAGGAAGGGGATCCGGTAGCGCGCGGCGAGCTCGCGGCCGCCGCCCTTGCCGAAGATGTCGGTGGTCTCGCCGCAGTGACCGCACACGTAGCCGCTCATGTTCTCGATGACGCCGAGGACCGGCACCTTGAGCTGGCGGAACATCTGGATGCCCCGGCTGACGTCCGAGATGGAGACGTCCTGGGGCGTGGTGACGACCACCGAGCCGGTGAGCGGGATGCTCTGCGCGAGCGAGAGCTGGGCGTCACCGGTGCCCGGGGGCAGGTCGACGACCAGGTAGTCGAGCTCGCCCCATTCGACGTCGTAGAGGAACTGGCGGATGGCGCCGGAGAGCATCGGCCCACGCCAGACCACGGCCTGGTCGGGCTTGAGGATCAGCCCGATCGACATCGCCTTGAGCCCGTAGCCGGTGAGCGGCAGGATGCGCTGGCCCATCGCCTCGGGCTGGCCCTCGAGGCCGAGCATGATCGGGACGTTGGGGCCGTAGACGTCGGCGTCGAGCAGGCCCACCCGGGCCCCCGCCTGGAGCAGCGCCAGGGCGACGTTGACGCTCACCGTGGTCTTGCCGACGCCGCCCTTGCCCGCGCTCACCGCGACGACGTTGCGCACCCCGGGGATCTCCTGCCGTCCGGGCACCCCCCGGGTCGCGGTGACGTTGGCGTCCCAGGTGATCGCCACCCTCTCGACGCCGGGCACGGCGCCGACCACGGCGGCCTCGATGTCCCGCTGGATGCGGTCCTTGAGCGGGCACGCAGGGGTGGTCAGGACGATGCGCATCGAGGCGGTGCCGCCCTCGACCCCGATGTCCTGCACCATGCGCAGGGTCATCAGGTCCTTGTGGAGCTCGGGTTCCATCACCGTGCTCAGGGCACGCTCCACCGCCTGGATCACGCTCACGTCCGCCATGTCACGAGTATAGCCGGGGGCCCTCCGCGACCCCGAGCGCCCCGGCGGGGATAGGCTGGGGGCGTGACCTCCTCTGTCCCCGAGGCGGACGCGCCCGCGGCGGTGCTGGTGGTCGAGGACGACCGTGCCCTGCGCCAGGCGATCGTGACCAATACCGCGCGGGCCGGCTATCGCGTCACCGCGGTCGCCGACGGGCTCGCCGCCGGCGAGGCGATCCGCACCGGGCACTTCGACGTCGTGCTCCTCGACATCGGGCTGCCCTTCGTCGACGGCTGGCGCATCCTCGGCACCCTGGAGGGACGGCGGTCCCCGTCGGTGATCGTCATCAGCGCGCGCGGCGAGGAGGCCGACAAGGTGCGCGCCCTCGACCTCGGCGCCGACGACTACCTGGCCAAGCCCTTCGGCGCCGACGAGCTGCTCGCCCGTCTGCGCGCCGTGCTCCGCCGTGTCCGTCCTCCCGCCGAACCGCCGCTGGTGGTCACAGCCGCAGCGGTGAGCGTCGACCTCGGCGCGCGCTCGGTGAGCCGGGAGGGACGCGAGGTCACCCTCTCCCCCACCGAGTACCCGCTCGTCGCCGAGCTGGCTCGCCACGCCGGGCAGGTGCTCGACCACCGCACCCTGCTGCAGCGGGTGTGGGGACCGGGCTATGCCGACGAGCGCAACTACCTGTGGACCTTCATCCGCCGGTTGCGCACCAAGCTGGAGAGCGATGCCGCCGCCCCCCAGGTGATCGTGACCGCCGGGCGGCAGGGCTACCGTTTCGGGCCCGCACACGAGAGCGGCCGGGCGCCTGCGCGCCCGGCCGCTCCGCAGTGAGAGAGAGAGACCTATTCCTCGTCGGGACCCGCCGCCGGCCGCGTCTTCGCGGTGCGGTTCTGCGCCTTCCCGGCGACCGTGGACGTGCCGCCCGGCGAGCCCTGCTGGCCGAGCCGCGCCTCGAGGGCGGCGTGCCGCGCCAGCGCGTTGGCCGCCTGCTCGCCGCTGAGCAGGGCGAGGCTGTCGGGATGGACACCCAGGGCCTCGCCCAGGGTGACGCGCAGCTGGGCCGCGACCGGGCCGCCGGTGCGGTCGCCGTCGACGGCGACGCCGGCGAGGACCGGCGTCCCCTCGTACTCGGGGATCGCGAGCCCCTCCACGTCGATCACGTACTCGCCGTGGACCACCTCATCCGCGCCCTCGAGCTCGGCCTTGGACATGCGCAGTGAGACGAAGAGGCCGATCAGCTTGAGGATGACGAAGGTCGCCACCACGTTCCAGACGATGATCACGCCGAGGGTGAAGGCCTGCACGACGAACTGGTGGGGGTTGCCGTGGAGCCAGCCGCTGAAGCTGACGTCCGGATTGCCCTTGGTGCCGAGGTACTGGATCATGTTCGGCGAGGCGAAGATGCCGACGGCGAGGCCGCCGATGGCGCCGGGGAAGCCGTGGGTGTGGATGACGCCGAGGGTGTCGTCGACCCGCTTGAAGATTCCACGATTGCCCAGGATGTTCATCGTGAACCAGGGCACCGTGCCGGCGACGACGCCGAGGATCATGGCGCTGTAGCCAGAGATCCAGCCGGCGCCGGGGGTGATCGCGACCAGGCCGGCGATCATGCCGTTGATCATGCCCGCGGTGTTCGGCTTGCCGGTGCGGACGACGTCGAGGATCATCCAGGTCAGCAGCGCGACGGCGGTGCAGACGTGGGTGTTGAGCACCGCGGCGGCGGCGTCGGCGTTGGCGAAGTAGGGGTCACCGCCGTTGAAGCCCGACCAGCCCAGCCAGAGGAGGCCGCCGCCGGCGAGGGCCATCATCAGGTTGTTGGGCTTGAAGCTGACCCGGTCCTTCATGAGCCGCGGGCCGATGACGGCAGCCGCGGTGAAGCCCGAGGCCGCCGCCGCGACGTGGATGACGTAGCCGCCGGAGTAGTCGAGAGCGCCGAGCTGGGCGAGCCAGCCACCGCCCCAGATCATGAAGGCGCCGACGGTGTAGACGCAGGTGATCCAGAGGGGGGCGAAGATCATCCACGCCTTGAAGCTCATCCGGCCGAGCACCGCGCCGGCGAGGATGATCACGGTGATGGCGGCGAAGACGAACTGGAAGTAGACCAGCGTCGACCCCGGGAAGTGCAGGTCGGGGATCAGCCCGCCGAGCAGCGGGATGCTCGCCTGACCGAGCTGGTCACCCGCGCCGAGCACGGGATGCGGCATGCCGATCAGGTCGCTCATGTGGCCGTGGCCCGGGAACCACTGCTTGCCGAACGCCATGTTGTACGCGAATAGGGTCCAGACGACCAGCGTCATCGCGAACGCGTACACGACCATCAGCGCCGAGTTCACCGCCCAGCGGCGCTTGACGATGCCTCCGTACAGGATCGCCAGCCCCGGGATGCTCATGATCCCGACGAGCGTCGCGGAGATCAGCTGCCAGGCGTTGTCGCCCGAGTTCAGCCAGGATGGACTCGGAGTCATGCACTGCCCCCCCAAACTTCGCTGCGGCCGGCCCACCCGGCCTGTTCAGTGATAACGCCCCTCAACCGGACGAATCACTGTGCGCCCAGCTTCAAATCGCATGGGAACGCCTCATGCAGATCGCACAAGGCGTACGGTGCACGCTGCCCAAAGACCCTGCCGGAGACGCAACCGCACGAGGGCGCGCTGCCCGATCAGCCGGTGTTCTGGACCCCGGCGGCGATGCCGTTGATGGTCCCGTGGACCAGCCGGAGGAGGGCGTCGCTGCCCTCGCGACGCCATCCCTCGAGCAGCAGCACCTGGAGCTCGTGCAGCGGGCGCAGCGCACGGCCGCGGGCGTCGAGCCGGGCGCGGAGATCGGGCTGGTGGTCGAGCAGCGCGCTGCCGCCGCGCACCGCGAGCAGCGCGTCTGCGCAGCGGTCGCACTCCTCGCGCAGCCGCGGCAGCCACCGATCCGCGCCGGCACCGCGTGCGAGCCCGGCATAGAGCGCACCGACCTCCCAGTCGGTCTTGAACACCACCATCTCCAGGTTGTCGACGGTGGAGCGGAACCAGGCCGACTCGCGATACAGCGCCCGCGCCGCCTCGAGCTGACCGGCGTCGTCGGTGAGCATGCCCAGCCCGGTGCCCGCGCCGAACCAGACCGAGGCGACCACCCGCGCCTGCGCCCAGGAGAAGTGCCAGGGGATGGCGCGCAGCGAGCGCGGCATCGGGTCGGTGGTGCGGCGTGCCGGGCGGGAGCCGATGGCGAGGCGCTCGATGGCGTCGATGGGGGTGAAGCTGCGGTGGAAGACCGCCATCCCCGGGTCGGCGTACCACTCCTCGTAGGCGTGGCGGCTGCGCTCGCAGAGCTCGCGGAGCCAGTCGGGCATCCACGCCTGGTCGCCGCCGCCGGCCGCGCTGTCGGCGAGGGCGAGCAGGGTCTCGGCGAGGTGTCCGGCGCCGACCACCGGGTCGTCGAAGCGCAGCGAGATCGATTCGCCCTGCTCGGTCCAGCGCAGCCGGCCGGCGAGGGTCCGCGAGGGCTGGGCGAGCACCGCCTCGGCGGTGGGGCCGCCGCCGCGGGCGACGGTGCCGCCGCGGCCGTGGAACATCAGCGGCCGGGCGCCGTGCTCCTCGCACGCCGCGGCCACCTCGCGGTGGGCCCGCCGCAGCGCCAGCGCACCGCTGAGGTACCCGGTCGCCTTGGTGGTGTCCGAGTAGCCGATGGTCACCTCCTGGATGCCCTGGTGGTGGGCGAGGTGGGCCCGGTACTCGGGCAGGGCGAGGACGGCGCCGAGGGTGGTGCCGGCGGAGCGCAGGGCCGCCTCCTCCTCGAAGAGCGGCGAGATGCGGATGCGCTCGGCGAGCGGCGCGTGGCTGCGCAGCAGCCAGAGCGCGACCACGATCTCCGCCGGTCCCTGGCAGCCGCTCAGCACCAGCGAGCCGCCGAGGTCGGGGTTGCGGCGGAGGAAGTCGGCCCAGACCAGCAGGCTGTCGAGGAGCTGGTCCTCTCCCCCCTCGCCGGCGGCGGGCGGCCCGGAGGCGTCGAGCGCGGCGAGCAGTGCGGCGGGGTCGCCCCAGACGGCGTCGGCGCGCGGCGAGGCGGCCCGCGCCAGCGCCCGGAGCACGCTGCGGTGGGTGCGCACGTCGAGGTCGAGGAGATGCAGCCCGGCGAGCCGGCACCAGGCGCGCCAGCGCCCGAGCATCGGCTCGACCAGGTGGCCGGTGCCGTTGCGCTCCATCTCGGCGGCGATCCGCTCGATGTCGGCGGCGAGGTCGGAGCGGCTGTGATAGCCGGTCGGACAGCCGGTGGCGAGGCGCTCGCCGACCACCTCGGCGAGCAGCCGCAGCACCTCGCCGACGAAGCGACGGCCGCTGCGCTCCCCGGCGTGGATGCGCAGCCAGCGCCGGGTGCGAGGCTCGAGGTCGTCGGCGGTCAGGGGCAGGGTGAGCTCGTCGCGCGCCCGCATCGCGAAGTCGCGGTGGCGCGCGCGGGCGATCTCCCCGGCCCCGCGGAGCGCCTCCTGGAGGTCGGCGGCGGTGCAGAAGGGATTGCCGTCCTGGTCGCCGCCGATCCAGCTGCCCAGCCGTAGCCGCGAGGGCGCCGCCGCCGGGGCGCCGGGCTGGGACAGGGCCTCGACGGTGATCGCGGCCTCGGCGAGCGGCCCGCGCAGGAAGGTCTCGGCGAAGCGGATCTCGTCGAGGACGGTGACGGTGGTGTGGCGCACGCTGTCGGTCCGCCAGAGCAGCTCGACCGCGACCTCGAGGTCGGCCTCGGCGCCCGCGGGCGGGCTGTCCCCGAGCAGCTGCTCCAGGGCGGCGCGGACCTGCTCGAGGCGGCGGCGCAGGGCGAGGCGGCGCGCCTCGGTCGGATGGGCGGTGAGCACCGGCTGCGCCACCACCCCCGCCAGCCGGGCGGGATCGATGGCTCGGAGCGCCTCGACGGCGCTGCCCGAGCGCGAGAGCTCGCGGCTCTGCTCGACGAGCTCGCCCAGGTTGGTGAGATGCAGCGCCGTGCTGGCGGTGCGGACGTCCATCGCCACCGGGTCGCCGGAGCCGTCGGCACCGGCGCGGTCGACGACCCGGTCGAGGGCGCGCAGCAGGACGCCGACGGGGCTCGACACGGCGCCCACTCTACCTGCCGCGGTTTCGCGGACAATGGGTGCGGGTGAGGATGACGTGCGCCGCAGCTTCCGCCTGACCGCCGACGGCGCCTGGGAGACCACCGACCGCGGTCTCGAGGTGCTGCAGAACCCCCCGCTCAACAAGGGGGTCGCCTTCGGCGAGGAGGAGCGCCGCGCCCTCGGGCTCGTCGGCCTGCTCCCGCCCGCGGTGCTCACCCTCGACGAGCAGGCGCGCCGCGCCTATGGCCAGTACCGCGCCCAGGGGTCGGCGCTCGGCGCCTACGTGTATCTGAAGCTCCTCCACGACCGCAACGAGGTCCTCTACTACCGGCTGCTCACCGACCACCTCCACGAGATGCTGCCGGTGGTCTACACCCCGACGGTCGGCGAGGCGATCCGCCACTACAGCCACGAGTACCGGCGGCCGCGCGGCCTCTACCTCTCCATCGACCATCCCGACGAGATCGAGACCGCGTTCGCCAACTTCGGGGTGCCCGGCGGCGACGTCGACCTGGTGGTGGCGACCGACGGCGAGGCGATCCTCGGCATCGGCGACTGGGGCGTGGGCGGCATCGACATCGCGGTGGGCAAGCTCGCCGTCTACACCGCCGCGGCGGGGATCGACCCCACCCGGGTGATCCCGGTGATGCTCGACGTGGGAACCGACAACCAGGGCCTGCTCGACGACGAGTTCTACGTCGGCAACCGCCATCCGCGCGTGCGCGGTCAGCACTACGACGACTTCATCGACGCCTACGTTGCTGCCGCCACCGGCCATTTCCCGGGGGTGCTGCTGCACTGGGAGGACTTCGGACCGGGCAACGCGCGGCGCATCCTCGAGCGCCACCGGCGGCGGATCTGCACCTTCAACGACGACATGCAGGGCACCGGCGCCACCGTCCTCGCGGCGGTGCTGTCGGGGACCCGCGGCGGCGGGCTGCCGCTCACCGAGAACCGGGTGGTGGTCTTCGGCGCGGGCACCGCGGGCTGCGGCATCGCAGATCAGATCCGCGACGCCATGGTCGCCGCCGGCCTCGGCCGCGACGACGCCACCCGCCGCTTCTGGTGCATCGACCGTCCCGGCCTGCTCACCGACGCGATGCCCGGCCTCCGCGACTTCCAGCAGCCCTACGCGCGGCCCGCCGCCGAGGTCGAGGGCTGGGAGCGCGATGCCCGGGGCGCCGTCGGGCTCGAGGAGGTGGTGCGGCGGGTGCGGCCCAGCGTGCTGATCGGCACCTCGGCGGTGGCCGGCGCCTTCAGCGAGGCGGCGGTGCGGGAGATGGCGCGCCACGTGCCCCGGCCGGTCATCCTGCCGCTCTCCAATCCCACCGACCTCGCCGAGGCGGCGCCCGCCGACCTGCTCGCCTGGACCGACGGCCGGGCGCTGGTGGCGAGCGGGAGCCCGGCCGAGCCGGTCACCCACGACCGGGTCACCCACGTGATCGCCCAGGCGAACAACGCGCTGCTCTTCCCCGGGCTCGGCCTCGGCGCCATCGTCGCCCGCGCCGGGCTGGTCACCGACGGGATGCTCGCCGCCGCCGCCGCCGCGGTCGCGGACGCGGTCGCCGCCACCGGTCCTGGCTCGCCGCTGCTGCCGCTGCTCGACGGGGTCCGCGAGGTCTCGGTGGCGGTGGCGTGCGCGGTGGTCCGCGCCGCCGAGACGGGCGGGGTCGCCCGGGTCGCGCACGGTTCCGGCGTCGAGGCCGCGGTGCGCGCAGCGATGTGGGAGCCCGCCTACCGTCCGGTGCGACCGCGTGAGCTCAGCCGGGAGCCGCAGGAAGGCTGAGGGCGAAGGTGGCGCCGCCGCCGGCGGTGTCCTCGAGCCACACCCGACCGGCGTGGGCCTCGACCAGGCCGCGCACGATGGCGAGCCCCAGGCCCGCTCCGGCGGTGCCGTCCGCGTCCAGCCCGCGGGCGAAGCGGTCGAAGAGCCGGTCGCGCAGCTCGTCGGGGATCCCCGGGCCGTGGTCGATCACCCGAAGGACGACCATGGAGCGCGCCCCGTGCGCCGCCCGCACCGTGATCGGCGTGCCCGCCGGCGCGGCCCGGTCGGCGTTGCGGAGCAGGTTGTCGAGAACCTGTCCGAGCCGTCCCCAGTCGGCGAGGACGTGGATCGGCTCGCCCTCCGCCTCCCCCACCAGCGGGCGCGCCGGGGAGCCCACCCGCAGCCGGGCGAAGGCTGCCTCGACCGCCGTCGCGACGTCGGCGGGCTCGAGGCGGAGCTCCAGCGCGTTGCCCTCGATCCGGGCCATGTCGAGCATGTCGCCGACCAGCCGGTCGAGCCGCCGCGCCTCCACCGAGATGCTCCGGGCCTCGTCGCGGAGGTCGGGGTCGAGCGCGGGGTGGGCGAGCATCCCGGTGCTGTTGGTGAGGATGCTCCCCAGCGGGGTGCGCAGCTCGTGGGAGACGTTGGCGAGGAAGTCGCGGCGCACCCGGTCGCTCTCCTCGAGGACGCGCACCTGCTGCTCGGTCCGGGCCAGCCGCACCGCCACCGCGGCCGCCTCGGCCTGCTCGCGGTTGAGGCGCTCGAGCTCCGCGTTGGCGCGGCGCAGCTGCTTGCTCAGCGCCTCGGCGGCGAGCTGGGAGGCGCGCCGCCGCGAGCCGACCCCGCCCACCAGCAGGGCGGAGCCGAGGAAGACGGTGAGGTTGACCAGGTCCTGCTCGTCGGTGATCGACAGGGTGTGCACCGGCGGCACCGAGAAGTAGTCGACGAGGACGAAGCTGACCAGCGCGGCGACCAGCGCCGGACCGAGACCGCGGCCGACGCCGAGCAGCGCGACCAGGCCGAGGTAGAGGAAGACGTAGTCGCGGGGCTGCGGGGTGCCGAATGGCACCAGCAGCGCGGTGAGCACCACCGGCCCGAGCACCGCCGCCGCGAACCCCAGGGGCGCGGCGGTGCGGCCGGACGGCCATCCCGAACCCATTCACCCATTCTCGCTAGCATCAGGCGGTGAGCGGCTCCCGGCTCGTCCGCGACCTCGCGGCCCAGGTCGGCGCCCACCAGGTGCTCGACCGCCCCGCCGACCTCGCCGCCTACGGGTTCGACGCCTTCGGGGCGTCGGGCGAGCGCCATCTCCCCGAGGCGGTGGTCTTCCCCGGGTCCACCGCCGAGGTCTCCCAGGTGGTGCAGGTGTGCGCCGGGCACGGCGTCGCGGTGGTGCCGCGCGGCGCCGGCACCGGCTACGCGGGCGGAGCCGTCCCGCTCACCGGCGGGGTGGTGGTCTGCCTCACGCGGATGAGCGCGGTGCTCGGCCTCGAGCCCGAGGCGATGCGGATGCACGTCGAGGCGGGCGCGGTGACCGGCTCCATCCACCGCCGTGCGCTGCGCAGCGGCCTCTACTACCCGCCCGACCCCGGGTCCTCGTCGACCTGCACCATCGGCGGCAATGTCGCCTGCAACGCCGCGGGACCGCACACGCTGCGCTACGGCACCACCGCCGACTACCTGGTCGGCGCCACCGCGGTGCTCGCCGACGGCCGCATCGTCCACCTCGGCGAGGGCGGCGAGGGCGGCGTCGACCTGCTCCGCCTGGTCTGCGGCTCGGAGTGGACGCTGGCGATCGTCACCGAGGTGCTGCTCCGGCTGCTGCCCGCCCCGGCGGCACGCTCCACCGTCGCCGCCACCTTCGCCGGGATGGAGGACGCCGCCACCGCGGTCGCCGGGCTCGCCGCCGCCGGCCTGGTGCCCGCCGCCATCGAGTTCCTCGACGACGCGGCGCTGCGGGCGGTGGCACGGACCGGCGTCGACGCGTACGCCCCCGAGGCGGGCGCGCTGCTCCTCGTCGAGCTCGAGGGCGACAGCGCCACCGTCGCCGCCGAGCTCGACGCCGCCCTCGGGGCGATCGCCACCGGCAGCCCCGAGGCGGTCGAGACCGCCGTCGAACCCGCCGCCCAGCGGCGCCTCTGGGCGGCGCGCAGGTCGATCAGCGCCGCGGTGGCCACGGTGATGATCGGCAAGGTCAACGAGGACGTCGTCGTCCCCCGCGACCGCGTCGCCGAGCTCGTCGCCCGGGTCCGCGGCATCGGCGCGGACCACGCCGTCCCGGTCGTCAACTTCGGCCACCTCGGCGACGGCAACCTCCACGCCACCTTCCTCGTCGACCCCCGCCTCCCCGGCGACCGCGCCCGCGGCGACGCCGCCGCCTCCGCCCTCTTCGACACCGTCCTCCACATGGGCGGCGCGCTCACCGGCGAGCACGGCGTCGGCTCCACCAAGCTCGCCCACGTCGAGCGCCAGCTCGGCCCCGGCACCGTCGCCCTGATGCGCCGGATCAAGTCCTCCCTCGACCCCCGCGGCCTGTTGAACCCCGGAAAGAAGGTGCCCTAATAGAGGACTGCGAGGAGCGACTCGGGATAGTCCGTGTGGGTGATGACGTTGGCGAGGTCGCGGCCGTCGGGCTCGGCGTCCATGGCGGCCTCGTAGATGAAGGAGTAGACGTTGGTGAAGGTCCAGTCGCCGAAGCCGATCTCGGCGAGGGCGCGGGGGAGGTCGGGGTCGGTATGGCCGCGCTCGAAGGTCTCGGTGGCGGCGCGGTAGAGGGCCATGAGGATGCGCAGCTCGGCCTCGTACTCCTCGATCAGCTCCTCGCGGGCCTTCTCCGCCTTGAGCCGCGCCAGGGTGCTGCGCACCTGGCGGATCTCGATCTGATACTCGTCGAGCGGGTCAGGCATCGGACCGGCGGGGGATGCGGGTGAGCAGCTCGACGAGGCCGCCGTCGGGGTCGAGGACGTAGGCGGTGCGCTCGCCCCAGTAGCGGTCGCCGGGCTCCTGGAAGCTCCGCGCCCCGGCGGCCACGGCGTCGGCGTGGGCCCGGTCGACGTCCTCCACCTCGAAGGCGAGCTGGATCGCCCCCGGGGGTTCGCCGAGGGCGGCGGCGTCGACGCCGAGCACGTTCGCCATGGCGTCGCGCTCGTAGAGGCCGAGGCGCACCGAGCCGCAGTCGAACTGCGCCCAGTGCTCGGTCCGCTTGGTGAGCGTCAGCCCGAGGACACCGGCGTAGAAATCGACCGCGGGACCGAGCGCCTCGACGAAGCGCACCACATAGCCAAGTCGGGGAGGCATCGCGCCCTCACCGGTGTGCCGCGGCTCAGAAGAAGACGTGGTGGATCGCCACCGTCGGAGCCATGAGGATGGCGATGATGTTCATCACCTTGATCATGGGGTTGATGGCCGGGCCGGCGGTGTCCTTGCAGGGGTCGCCGACGGTGTCGCCGGTGACCGCCGCGGCGTGGGCGTCGGTGCCCTTGCCGCCGTAGTGGCCGTCCTCGATGTACTTCTTGGCGTTGTCCCAGGCGCCGCCGCCGGTGGTCATCTGGAGGGCGACGAAGATGCCCACGATGATGGTGCCGAGGAGCATCGCCCCCAGCGCCTCGGGCCCGAGCAGGAAGCCGACCACCAGCGGCGCCAGCACCGGCAGCAGGCCGGGGACGATCATCTCCTTCTGGGCGGCGGCGGTGACCAGGGCGACGCACTTGCCGTACTCCGGCTTGGCGGTGCCCTCCATGATCCCGGGGATCTCCCTGAACTGCCGGCGCACCTCGACCACCACCCCGCCGGCCGCCCGGCCCACGGCGAGCATGCAGAGGGCCCCGAAGAGGAAGGGCATGATGCCGCCGAGGAAGAGGCCGACGATGATGGTGCCGTTGGCGGCGGTGAGGTCGAAGTGGAAGGTGCGGCCGCCGCCGTGGTTGGCGAGCACGTCGGTGTAGCTGGCGAAGAGCACCAGGGCGGCGAGGCCGGCCGAGCCGATCGCGTAGCCCTTGGTGACCGCCTTGGTGGTGTTGCCGACAGCGTCGAGCGGGTCGGTGACGTTGCGCACCGACTCGGGCATGTCCGCCATCTCGGCGATGCCCCCGGCGTTGTCGGTGATCGGCCCGTAGGAGTCGATGGCGACGATGATGCCGGTCATGCTCAGCATCGCCATGGCGGCGATGCCGATCCCGTAGAGGCCGGCGAGCGCCGCCGAGGCCAGGATGGAGACGCCGATGACCAGAACCGGGATGGCGGTGCCCTCCATCCCGATCGCCAGGCCGGCGATGATGTTGGTCGCGTGGCCGGTCTGGGAGGCGGCGGCGATCGTCCTCACCGGCCAGAACTGCGAGCCGGTGAAGAACTCGGTGATCGCCACCAGGAGCACGGTGGCGATGACGCCGATGACCGCGCACCAGAACAGGTTGTAGACGTCGTGGCCGAGCACGTTGCCGAACTCGCCGTTGCGCTCGAGGAGCGCGGTGGCGGCGTAGAAGAGGGGGATGGCGACCACCACCGAGGCGGCCAGGCCCTTGTAGAGCGCCCCCATGATCCAGCCGTTGCGCGGCAGCCTGACGAACTGGGACCCCACGATCGAGGCGAAGATGCTGATCGCGCCGAGGATGAGAGGGTAGATGACATAGGCGAGGATCGGGCCGCCCGCGGTCTTGTAGAGGAGGCCGCCGAGGAGCATGGTGGCCACCGCGGTGACCGCGTAGGTCTCGAAGAGGTCGGCGGCCATGCCCGCGCAGTCGCCGACGTTGTCACCGACGTTGTCGGCGATGACCGCCGGGTTGCGGGGGTCGTCCTCGGGGATGCCGGCCTCGACCTTGCCGACCAGGTCGGCGCCGACGTCGGCCGCCTTGGTGTAGATGCCGCCGCCGAGGCGGGCGAAGACGGAGATCAGCGAGGCGCCGAAGGCGAAGCCGGTCAGGGCGTCGAAGTCCTTGAAGAGGGCGTAGGCGATGACCACGCCGATGAGCCCGAAGCCGACCACGAAGAAGCCGGTGACCGCGCCGCCGCGATAGGCCATCTGCAGCGCCGGCTGGATGCCGCCCCGGGCCGCCTCGGCGGTGCGCAGGTTGGAGCGCACCGAGATGTTCATGCCGACGTACCCGGCGGCGCCGCTGAGCAGCGCGCCGAGCACGAACAGGACCGCGGTCTTGATCCCCAGGGTGATCCCCAGGAAGACGGCGATCACCGCGCCGATGCCGGCGATGATCGTGTACTGGCGGTTGAGGTATGCCTGCGCCCCCTCCTGGATGGCCTGGGCGATCTCGCGCATCCGCTCGTTGCCCTCGGGCTGGCGCAGCACCCAGAAGATGAGATAGACGGCATACAGGAGAGCCAGCCCGCCGGCAATCCCGATGGGCACGAGAACGTTGAGAGTCATGGGCAACCTCGTCGGCATCGGCGGCCGCGGGAGGGCACGGCGGCCGCGAACCGGGGGATTGTAGCCGCTCGGGGAAACCGGTCGCGCCGGGGTGTCCGGGCCCGCTGCTACCGTTGCCCGACATGGCAGACAGCCCGATGGGCACGGTCATCGTCGCCGTCGGCGACGAGATCCTCGGCGGTTTCACCCTCGACACCAACTCCCACTGGCTGGCGGGACAGCTGCGCGAGGCGGGCTACCCCTGCGCGCGCATCGAGGTGGTGCCCGACCGCACCGGGGCGATCGTCTCCGCCGTCCGCACCGCCGTCGACGACCCCGCCGCCGCGCGGGTGATGGTCTGCGGCGGCCTCGGCCCGACCCCGGACGACCGCACCCTCGAGGCCCTCGCCATCGCCCTCGACCGCCCCCTCGAGGTGCACCCCGACGCCGAGCGGCATGTCCAGCGCGTCGTCGACCGGCTCCACGCGGCGGGGTGGATCGACAGCGACCGGATGACCGAGCCCAACCGGCGGATGACGGTGGTGCCCAGCGGGGCGACGGTGCACACCAACCGCAGCGGCATGGCGCCGGGGCTCGCCTACCCGCTGCCCGCGGCCGGCGGGACCGAGCGCTGGCTGATGGCGCTCCCCGGGGTGCCACGCGAGCTGAAGCGGCTCTTCACCGAGGAGATGCTGCCCACCTACTTCGTGGGCGGCGCCGCCCCGGTGGTCGTCGAGCTCCGCTACCGGCACGCGGTCGAGGCCGAGTTCTTCGAGCCGATGCGCCGGCTGGAGCGGGAGTTCCCCGACGTCCTCGTCGGCTCCTATCCGCAGACCGAGACCCGTGAGCTGGTGATCCGGGTGCGCGGCGCCGACGCCGAGCGCGTCGAGGCCGCGCTGAACCGGATGCGAGAGCTGCGCCCCCAACTCTGAGACCCTCTGCGCTGCCGCGCAGAATGGAGGGGGCCTCCCCCCTGGTCTAGCCGGTCTGTTTCATGTTCCGGGCGCGGGGGCCCTTCGGGCTGTTGACGACGTCGAACGACACCGCCTGTCCCTCCTCGAGAGAGTCGAAGTCGACGGTGCTGAGCTCGGTGCGATGGAAGAACACCTCGTTCCCGTCGTCGGCGCGGACGAAGCCGAACCCGCGGTCGTGGATGATCTTCTTGATGCGGCCTTCGGGCACTGAGGCTGTCCTCCGGGACGTGCTGACCCCGGTCCGTTCCCCAGACGTGCTCCCGACCACGATGGGACGGCCTCGGTCAGCGGGAGACACTGCGAGAGCACACTGAGGGATGGGCCGCTCCGCTCGCCGGGATGAGCCGTCCCGGCCTGCGTAGTCCGAAGCCCGGCTCCGAGGATACCAGGGCCGGACCTCTGCGGGACGCCTCAGGCGGGGGGCGCCGCGGCCCCCTCACGCTCCCGCCGCCACTCCGAGAAGAGGTCGCGAGCGCTGTCCGGAAGCGCCGCGTAGTAGCCCTCCACGTCGAGATTCGCGGGCCACGGCTCGGGCGCCGCCACCGCCGGCTCGCGGCGCGCGGTGGCGGTCCACACCTCCCCCACCGCCTTGGGATCTCCGGCGGAGTCGACCAGTCCGTGGCGCGCCAGCCAGGGCCGCCGGTCGCACGGCGGCGCCTCCGCGGCGCGCCCGGAGAGGTCGGGCCAGGAGGTCGCCATCAGGCCCTCGACCCCGATCTCGATGAGCCGCGAGAGCAGGTCCGCGGTGTGGCGGGCGGCCGCGTCGTCGGCCACGGTGACGGTGTCCTCGACCGGTGTGGGCGCGACCGGCGGCGGCGCCTCGCGCGGCGCCCGGCCCCGCGGCGGCGGTGGCGGCAGGTCCCCCGAGGCCACCCCGGTGATCACCTCGAGCGGCGGAGGCGCGCCGTCGGGCGCCGCCAGCCGCTGGGCCAACTGGGCCAGGAAGACGGCGGCTGCGGGGTCGAGGACGTCGCCGGCGAGGCGCAGCTCCTGGGGGAGCACGCAGACGCCGAGCCGGTCGAGGTGGGGGGCGAGCGTGGCGGGGCGCACCCCCCGGGCGACGACCAGGTCGGCGGCGCCCAGGGTCAGCTGGCAGCGGTCGCCGCGGGCGTGGATCCGCTCCGCCAGCAGCTCGGTCCAGGCAGCGAGGTGGGCGATGCGACGCGGCCGGACGGTGGTGGCGGGGTCGTGCCCGAGGTCCCAGGCGAGCACCGCGGGATGGTTGCCGAAGGCGTCGAGCAGGGCGTCGAGCCAGGTCACCGCCGCCTCCTGCATCAGCGGGTCGGCGTACGGGTCGCGGGGCCCGCCGGGCTCGACGACACCCTCGCAGAGCACCCGGACTCCGGGGCGCGGCGCGGCGCGGTCGACCATGTGGCGAGGAAGCATCACGCAATCGCCGAAGGACTGGATGAAGAGCACCAGCACCACCTGGAGCTCGACCGCCCGGGCGCTCTCGAGGAGCAGCGCGAGCTCGTCGAGGCGGTGCCGGCTCACCCCGCGGTGGGAGGGCATGAACGCGTCCCAGGCCAGGTGGACGCGCACCACCGGCATCCCCGACATCCGGACGGCGGCGAGGTCCTGGGTCACCCGGGTCAGCGGGAACGCCTGCCAGAGATGCGGACCGGTGGACGCCGGCCAGTAGGTGGTGCCGCAGAGCAGTCGATCGCCGGTGGCCGTCTGCGTCCCCTCAGAAGGTGAAGAGGTCGATGCCGCCGGCGACGTGCAGCACCTGGCCGGTGATGTAGCGCGACTCCGGCGAGCAGAGGAAGACGATGGCGTGGGCGACGTCCTCGGGCTCGCCCGGCGCGCGCATCGCGGTGCGCAGCACCATGCGGTCGTTCATCTTGGGATTGCCCATCTTGAACGCCTCGGTGGCGATGATCCCGGGGGCGACGACGTTGGCGGTGATACCGTAGCGCGCGCCCTCGAGCGCGGTGGTGCGCGCCAGCCCGACCATCGCCGCCTTGGTGGCGGCGTACGACGCCTGGCCGAACCCGCCGAGGCTGCCCGCCACCGAGGACATGTAGACGATCCGGCCGCCGCCCGCCTTGCGCATGTGGGTGAAGGCCGCCTTGGTGCAGTTGTAGGCGCCGGTCAGGTTGACGGTGACGTCGCGGTCCCAGAGCTCGTCGGACTGCGACTCGATCTGGGCGACGTGGTCGAGGGTGGCCGCGTTGTTGACCAGGATGTCGAGCGAGCCGAACTCGGCGACCACCTGGTCGAAGACCTCGTTGACCTGGCTGCGGTCGGTGACGTCCATCTTGATCGCCGCCGAGCGCCGGCCCATGGCGCGGATCTCCTCGCTGGTGCGCTCGGCGTAGACGACGTTCTGCGAGATGAAGAGCTGGGCGAGCGCGGACTGGGCGCGCTCGGCCGACGCCGCCAGGTCGGGGTCGCTCTCGATGAGGATGTCGGTGACGACGACGTCGGCCCCGGCGCGCGCCAGCGCCAGGCAGTCCGCGCGGCCGAGACCGCGCGAGCCGCCGGTGACCACCGCGACCTTGCCGGTGAGCTCGAACATCGCCCCGCATTATCGCGGGCGGGACCGGTCAGCTCGCCTGGGCCAGTTTCGCCTTCCCCGCGGCACGGCGCTCGCCGAGCACGTAGCGGCTGATCACCAGGCGCTGGATCTCGGCGGTGCCCTCCCAGATCTGGTAGATCTTGGCGTCGCGCATGAAGCGCTCCACCGGGTACTCCTTGATGTACCCGTAGCCGCCGAGGATCTGGACGGCGTCGACGGTGACCCGCATCGCCATGTCGCCGGCGAAGAGCTTCGCCATCGAGCCCTCGCCGCGCCCAATGGGCACGCCGTTCTCGGCCATCCAGCCGGCCCGCCAGGCGAGCAGCCGGGCGGCGTCGATCTCGGTGGCCATGTCGGCGAGCTTGAAGGCGATCGCCTCGTGCTTGGCGATCGGCTTGCCGAACTGCTCGCGCTCGAGCGAGTAGTCGCGGGCGAACTCGAAGGCGGCCCGGGCGATGCCGATGGCGCCGATGGCGACCGCCGGCCGGGTTGCCTCGAGCATGAGCATCGCGCCGATGGCGCCGGGGCCGGTGGCGTTGCCGTGCCTGTCGAAGCCGAGGCGCGCGTCGTCGGGGACGAAGCAGTCCTCGAAGATCACCTGGGCGGTGTGCGAGGCGCGGACCCCGAGCTTGCGCTCCTTGCGGCCCTGGCGCATCCCCGGATTGTCCTTCTCGATGACGAAGCCGGCGATCCCCGCGGGACCGGCGCTGCGGTCGGTGGTCGCGAAGGCGACCTGGAGGTCGGCGATGCCGCCGTTGGTGCAGAACTGCTTGGTGCCGTTGAGGACGTGGCCGCCGTCGACCCGGGTCGCGGTGGTGCGCAGCGCCAGCGAGTCCGATCCCGAGTCCGGCTCGGTCAGCCCCATCGCCGCGATCCTCAGGTTCTTGGGATCGCAGAGCTGGGAGATGTAGCGCTCCTTCTGCTCCTCGGTCCCCATGGCGATGATCCCGGCGCCGGCGAGCCCGCTGGCGAGGATCGAGATCGCCATCCCGGCGTCGCCCCAGGTGAGCTCCTCGGCGAGGATCAGCTCGGCGATGCGGTCGAGGCCGCCGCCGCCGTACTCCGCCGGGAACATCGCCGCCGGGCCGATGCCGATCTCGTGCGCCTTGCGCATGACCTCCCAGGGGGTCTCCTCGTGCTCGTCGAAGTGGTCGGCGACCGGCCGCATCTCGCGCTCGGCGAACTCGTGGACCAGGGCGCGGATCTCCTCCTGCTCCGCGGTGAGGCTGAAGTCGAGTGGCATCTCTCTAGGACCTCGGGGTGCTGAGCCGGATCTCGGCCCGGCCGTTGGTGAGGACCCGGTCGCCGCGGTCGGAGACGGCCTCGAGGGAGAGCACGGCGATGCCGGCCTCCTCGTCGACCGCGACGACGGTTCCGGTGCAGGTGAGGGTGTCGCCGGGCAGGAGCGGCTTGCTGAAGCGGCAGCCGATCGACCTGACCCGGTCGGATCCGCCCGCCCAGCGGGCGACGGCGTCGACGAGGATGCCGAGGTCGAGCATGCCGTGGGCGATGGTCCCGGGCAGGCCGACCATGCGGGCGAAGGCCTCGTCGACATGGATGGGGTTGTGGTCGCCCGACGCGTCGGCGTAGGCGTTGATCTGGTCCTGGGTCACCCGCCGGGCGAGCGGGGTCATGAGGTCGCCGACGGTCACCGTGCCGGTCATCCCCGCGCCCCCCGCACGATGAGCAGGGCGCGACCGTCGCAGACCTTCCGACCGTCCTGGTGGGCGGCCTCGAGCTCGATGCGGATGAAGCTCATCCCCCGCTTCTCCTCCACCGAGGCGATCCGCGCCCGGGCGTCGACGACGTCGCCGGGACGCACCGGCTCGTGGAAGCTGAACTCCTGCTCGCCGTGGATCAGCCCGGCGAGGTCGAGGCCCACCTCGGCGTCACCGAAGAGCTGACCGAGGGTCGGGAAGAGGCAGTACACGGCGGCGTAGGTGGGAGGCACCGCCTCGGGCTCGGCGACGGCGTCGCCACCGGCGATCGCCGCGGCGAAGGCGCGGGCGCGCTCCGCCTCGACGACCATCCCCGGCGCCCGGTAGACCCGTCCCACGTGGCTGGCGTCAGCCATCACCCACCTCCTGCCGGGAGCTCGAATGCCGGCAGCCGCGAGGATGCCACGCCACGGCCTGCCTCCCACACATCGGTGCCACCCCCAGAAGATTGACATCCGTGTCAACCTCGACACGGTTCAATGTAACGCAGTGCGGCATGCGTGTCAATGGACGACGCCCGCGACCTCCTCGGGACGGTTCCAGTTGAGAAAGCAGCGGCCCTCGGGGTCGAGGGCTCGCCAGTCCGCCTCCTCGACGACGCCGAGGCCGGGCCCCTCGAGCGCGGCCCGCAGCGCCCGCTCGCCGCGGGCCAGCGCCGCCTCGAGCGGGGCGCGCGCCGCGGCCGCCCGAAGGGCCAGCGGCAGTGGCTCGAGCCCGGCGGGCCCGGCGCAGCAGGCGGCGAGCAGGCCGGGCCCGGCGGCGAGCCGGGCGAGGAGCAGCTCGACGACCGCGGGCACCAGGGCGGGCATGTCGCAGGCGACCGCGACAGCGAGCGGGGTGCGCACCCCGCCGAGCCCGGCGACCACCCCGGCGAGCGGGCCCGCCCCGGGGACGCCGTCGGCGACGGTCCGCGCCGCCAGCCCCGGCACCGGCCGCCCCGCGACCACCACCTCCACGACCAGCGGGCCGAGCGCCTCGACCGGGCGCATCCCCAGGGGCCGGCCGTCGACCTCCATGCTCGCCTTGTCCCGGCCCATGCGCCGGCTGCCGCCGCCGTTGAGCAGCAGAAGGGTCACGCCGGCCGGCGCGCCGGCGCCGGGCGCGCTCATCGCAGCCGGATGAGGTGATAGGCCTCGGCGGCGGCCAGCCCGTGGGGCGCGCCCACCTCGGCGGCGCGGCGGGGGACGAACTCGCGCAGCCGGCTCTCGTCGATCTGGCTGCGATGCTCGCTCAGCGCGTCGAGCTTGATCTCCAGGGTGGAGGTGATGTCGACGACGCAGGTCGCCTCGCTCGGATTGGAGACCCAGACCTGGGCGACCTTGTGCGGCTCCAGCCCCTCGGCGACGAGCTCGGGGAAGACCAGCGGGTCGCGCGCCGAGGGATAGACGGCGTCGAGGGTGACCTCGCCGATGACGCGATGGTCGGGGTGGTTGATGTACTCGGCCCCGAAGCGGCGGGTGGGGTCGGGGCAGAGCACCGCCTCGGGCCGGACCCGCCGGATCGCCCGGACGACGTCGCGGCGCAGCTCGAGCGAGACCTGGAGGGTGCCGTCGGGATAGCCGAGGAAGAGGACCTCCTCGACGCCGAGCACCCGGGCGGCGGCACGCTGCTCGGCGATGCGCTCCTCGGCGACGGCGCGGGGATCGCGGCGGGGGTCGGAGGTGCCCTTGTCGCCGTCGGTGCAGATGCAGTAGGCGACCCGGCAGCCCCCGGCGGTCCAGCGCGCCAGCGTCCCCCCGGCCGAGAACTCGGCGTCGTCCGGGTGCGCCATCACCACCAGCACGGATGCGGGCGCCGGGGGATCGATGACCACGAACCGGGGAGTCTAGAGAGGACTCGCCCGCAGCCGCCGTCCGGGGCTCAGATGGCCCGCGAGAGTGGCTGGGTGCGGTGGAATCTGACCCGGCACTGATCGCAGCGGAAGACGAGACGAAGCCCGAGGCGGCCGATCACCAAGGGGTCGCGGCTCTGGCAGTTGGGGCAGACCGCTTGCATCTGCGCGTACTCCACGGGGACGTTGCGCAGCGGCAGCTCGACCGGCTTGTACTTCCTCATGTCGTTCCCCTGCTGGACCCGCTATCACCTGTGGGGGGGCGTTATCTGCACCACATTCTAGCAAGGCCATGATACCGATGGTGTCATGCATTGAGGTCGCCGCCTTACCTGACAAGGCCGTCAGGGGATTGACGGGGGTACTCCCGTCCCGGGGCCGTCGCCAGTCCCGCGGCGGCGGGAGACGAGGCCGCGCAGCCGCGCCAGCGGCGAGTGCGAGAACTCGCCGAGGAGTCGCTGGCGGCGGCGGTCGCGGGGCGCGTCCGGCCGGCGCGCGGCGTAGAGATCGGGGCGGCTGGCACGGATGTCGCCGATGGCGGCGCGCGCGTACACCGCGACCAGGCTGGCGGCGGGGACGGCGAAGAGGGCGCCGAGAAAGCCGGCGACCTCGACGCCGGCGAAGAGCGCGAGCAGGGCGATGAGTGGGTGCAGCTGCACGAATCGCGCCTGGATGCGCGGCGCCAGCACATAGCCCTCGAGGATGTGGATGCCGAGGAAGAGCACCAGGGTGGCGACCGTCAGCAGCACGCTCACCGTCGCGGCGAGCAGCAGGGCGACGGCGCCACCGACGAACGGGCCGACGATCGGGACCAGCTCGAAGATCCCCGCGGCGAGCGCGACCACCAGCGGGAAGGGCACGCCGATGACCGCGCAGCCGACGCCGGCGAGGCAGCCGATCATCAGCGCGAGCAGCAGCTGTGCGCGCACGTAGCCGCCGATGACCACGCCGACGGCGTCGAGGGCGAACTCGGTGTTCCCGCGCGCGCGGACCGGGATCAGGTGGATGAGCCCGGCGCGCAGCTTGTCGCCATCCTTGAGCAGCCAGAAGGCGACCACGAAGACGATGGCCACGTCGACGAGGGCGCTCAGCGTCCCGGTGAGGCTGCTGAGCAGCAGATTGGAGAGGTTGGAGGCGATGGTGTGATCGCTCGCTCCGATGTCGAGGCCGCTCACCGGCAGCCCGTGCTTCTTGAGGAAGTCGCCGAGCTGGCTGAGCTGCGACTGCGCGCGGGCGATGAACTGCGGGACCTCGCCGGCGAGGGCACGCGCCTCGGTGACCACCGGTCCCGCGACCAGGTAGACGAGGAGCCCGATGAGCCCCAGCCCGCCGATCAGGGCGATGAGGATGGCCAGGGTGCGGGGCAGGCGCAGCCAGCGCACCATGGCGTCGACCGCGGGGCCGGCGACGAACGCCACCACCGCGCCGAAGATCACATAGAGGATGACGGTGAGCACGCCGCGCGCCACCGAGCCCGCGATCACCAGCAGCTGGTACAGGAGCACCGCGGTCGCGGCGATCGCCGCGGTGCGCACCCACCACCAGGTCGAGCGCCGCAGCCGCGCGACGCTCAGCGGCATGCGGCCCTCGACACGATCCTGCGGGGGCTCCACGACGGTCGGAACCTGCACCCGCGGCGGCGGCACCGGGTCGGCGCTCATCCCGGAATCATGCGCCCCGTACGGGTCCCGAGTGGCTCGCGTCAGCTCTGCGAGCAGCCAACTGAGTACGTGGCTATCACATTATGCACATTAACACTTGGCGAAGAACCGTGGCTGCAATGGACAAGTCGCTTTGACACTCCCCACAGCGCCCTGCTAGCCTCGCGCCCAACCTGATCGGTGGCCCTCCTCTCGGGACTGCCGCAGCGGCCGTCAACTTGCAGCGTTGAAGGGAACCCTATTGCCGGTGCGTGATCGACTCCTGCGCCACGCCTGCGCAGCGGTGGCAGCGCTGGCGATTCCCCTCCTGGTGCCGAGGGCCGCGGCCCACCTCCCCTCCCTGTCGGTGAGGGCGGAGGTCGACGGAAACGCCGCCCCGGTCGGAGCCACGGTGGTCCGTCCTCCCCTCCCCGTCATCGACAACGAGCGTCCCGCGCAGACCATCCGGGTGTCGGCCGGCGACAACCTCCAGAGCCTCGCCGCGTCCTTCCACGCCGACGCCGGGGCGATGCGCTGGGCCAACGGCCTCGTCGACCAGGCGCAGCCGCGCGCCGACACCCCGCTGCTCCTGCCCCCCGGCCCGGGCGCGCTGGTGCAGGCGAAGCCCGGCGAGCTGCCGAGCCACCTCGCCGGCCGGCTCGGCCTCGACCCCCGCGTCATCCTCGACTACAACAGCCTGCACAGCGACAGCCCGCTGCCCACCAACACCTGGATCCAGGTGCCCGCCGCCGCGGCGCCCCCCGGCTCGGTGCCGGCCGGCGCGGTGGTGCCGCTCACCACCGGCGTGCCCGGCGTCCCCACCTCGCAATCGTCGCGCGGCATCAACCCCCGCTTCCCCTGGGGCCAGTGCACCTACTATGTCTCGTCGAAGCGCAACGTCCCCTGGGACGGCGACGCCTGGACCTGGTTCGGCCGCGCCCGCGCCTACGGCAGGCCCGAGGGCAAGGTCCCGGTCCAGGGCGCGATCATGGTCATGTGGGGAAGCTGGTACGGCCACGTGGCCTACGTGGAGCGCGTCAACCCGGACGGCAGCTTCGTCGTCTCCGAGATGAACGTCAAGGGCGTCGGCGTCCGCGATGAGCGCACATTGACGGTGAGCAGCATCCCCCTCATCGGCTTCATCTACTGAGCACCGACCCGCCCGACCTGACCGACCCGTCCCTCTACCTGTCCACCGGGCACAACCGCGCCCTCGGGCTGGTCGTCGACGAGATCTCCCCCACTCGGGTCGTCGCCCGCCTGCTCGTCGACGAGACCCACCTCCAGCCCTTCGGCATCGTCCACGGCGGCGTCTACGCCGCCATCGCCGAGGCCATCGCCTCCATCGGGGCCTCGGTGAACGCCGCCTCGAAGACCCCCGGCGCCGCGGTGGTCGGCCTCGACAACCTCACCACCTTCATCCGCGCCACCCGCCTCGGCACCGAGATCCACGCCGAGGCCACCCCCCGCCAGGCCGGCCGCAGAACTCAGTCCTGGGACGTCAGCATGCGCGACCCCGAGGGCCACGAGCTCGCCGTCAGCCGCATCCGCCTCCTGGTCCAGCCCATCTCCGACCTCCCCCACGGGCCGGTCGCGTAGGCTTTTCCGGACTCACCCAGCGAACCGGTACCCAATCCCCGGGACGCTGTGGATGTACGTGGGCTTGTCGGGCTCTGGCTCGATCTTGCGGCGTAGCCGGTAGACATGAGCGTCCACGGTGCGGGTCTCGATCTCGACCTCGTAGCCCCAGACCCGCCGGAGCAGCTCGCCGCGGCTCATCACCTGGCCGGGACGGGAGGCGAGCAGGGCGAGCAGGTTGAACTCGGTGAGGGTGAGGAGGACCTCCTCACCGTCGCGGAAGACCTGGCGGCGGCCGAGGTCGATGATCAGGCCGGTGAACTCGAAGCGGTCGCGGGGCTGCTCCTGGGGGGTGATCTCGGCGCGGCGGAGGTGGGCGCCGATCCGGGCCATGAGCTCGCGGACCTCGAAGGGCTTGGTGACGTAGTCGTCGGCGCCGAGCTCGAGGCCGACCACCACGTCGATGGTGTCCGCCTTCGCGGTCAGCATGATGATCGGCACCCGCGAGCCGTCGGCCCGCAGCCGGCGGCAGACGTCGAGGCCGCTCATCCCGGGGAGGTTGACGTCGAGGATGACCAGGTCCGGGCTGCTCTCCCTCGCCATCTCCAGCCCCTCGGTGCCGTTGCCGGCCTCGATCAGGGTGTGGTTCTGGGCGGAGCACGCGAGCCTGACCACCTCTCGGCTGGGCTGATCGTCCTCGACGATGAGGATGGTCTTTCCCGCATTGCTGCTCATGGGCGGGCCGCCTCCACTAGGCTCGTGATCCGACGGACGAATTGTGCGACTTCGATGGGCTTGGTGATGTAGGCGGCGCAGCCGGCGGCCAGGGCCTCCTGCTCATCCCCCTTCATCGCGTGGGCGGTGAGGGCGACGACCGGGATTCTGGCCGTTTTGGGGTCGGATTTCAGCATGCGGGTGAGGGTGATGCCGTCCAGGCCTGGGAGCTTGACGTCCATGAGCACCAGATCGTAGAGCCCGGTGTGGGCCTTCTCCAGTCCCTCGTTGCCGTCGATGGCCACGTCGACCCGGAAACCATTGCCGTTGAGGACCATCCTGGTCAATTCTCGGTTGCTGGCATTGTCCTCGATCAGCAGGATGCGATTGCGGGCGTGGCCGTTGTCGCCGTCGACGCCGAGCAGGGGGATCCGGAAGGTGAAGACCGAGCCGTGGCCGCGGCCGCTCTCCACCCCGATGGTGCCGCCGTGGAGCTGGACCAGGCGGCGGGTCAGGGAGAGCCCCAGACCGGTGCCCTGGGCCTGGCGGCTGGCCTCGCCCTCGACCTGGAAGAACTCGGTGAAGATCAGCTCCTGGTGCTCGGGGGCGATCCCCACCCCGGTGTCGCCGACCTCGACCACCAGCTCGGGGCCGACCGCTCGTGCGTGGACCCAGACCTTGCCACCGGCCGGGGTGAACTTGATGGCATTGCTCAGCAGGTTGTACATCACCTGCTTGAATTTGCTCTTGTCGGCACGAACTTCCAGATCGGCGGGCTCGATGTCGTCGCTGAGGGTGAGGTCGCGGCGCTCGCTGAGCGAGCGGATCACGTTGCGCACCTCGCGGAACGCCGCGGACACGGCGAAGCTCTCGTAGGAGAGCTCCATCCGCCCGGCCTCGACCTTGCTGAGGTCGAGCACGTCGTTGACCAGCTCGAGCAGGTGGCGGCCGGAGGCGTGGATGTTCTCCAGGCAGTCCTGCCGCTGCTGGGGGCTGAGGTCGCCGACCAGGTTGTCCTTGAGGATCTCGCTGAAGCCGAGGATGGCGTTCAGCGGGGTGCGCAGCTCGTGGCTCATGTTCGCCAGGAACTCGCTCTTGTGGCGGCTGATCTCCCGGATCTGGGTGTTGGCGACCTCGACCTCGCGCTTCTGCAGCTCGATCTCGGCGAGCTGCTCCTTCTGCTGGGCGTAGAGGCGGGCGTTGTCGATGCTGATCGCCGCCTGGTTGGCGATGATCCCCACCATCGCCTGCTCGAGGCTGGTGAAGGGCTGGACCGAGCGCCGCGCCAGGCAGAGCGCGCCCACCAGGTGGCGGGGGGACTCGAGCGGCATCACCAGGGTCGAGCGGGGCGCGTAGGCGAGGTCCAGGGTCTTGAAGCGCTGGTCGCGGGTGGCGTCGTCGACGGCCACCGTGGTGCGGTGCTTGACCGCCCAGCCGACGATCCCCTCGCCGACGTCGAACCGGGCGACCTTGCCGACGCTCTCGACATAGGGGAATGTGGCCATGGCCGCGAGGGTCCGGCCCTCGGGGTCGGCGAGGAAGACGGTGGCGGCGTCGCAGTCGACCAGTTGGGAGGTCGCCTTGAGCATGAAGTCGATGGTCTCCTTCAGCTCCAGTGACGACGTGAAGAGCCTCCCCACCTGACCGAGCAGGTCGACAATGACCTTGTCATCCATCCGACCGGCGAGTATAAGCGACGATCTGCCGAATTCAGACCAATCCCCCAATCCCGGTCAGCCCTGACGGTTCCGGAGCTCCTCGATCACCTGGCCGACCACCTTGAGGCCGTCGCCGACGATGCCGAGGTCGGCGAGCTTGAAGATCGGGGCCTCGGCGTCCTTGTTGATGGCGACGATGTTCTTGGCGCCCTTCATCCCCACGGTGTGCTGCATCGCCCCGCTGATGCCGACGGCGATGTAGACCGTCGGCTTCACCGTCTTGCCGGTCTGGCCCACCTGCATCGCATAGGGCACCCACCCGGCGTCGACCACCGCGCGGCTGGCGCCGACCGCCCCGCCGACGAGCTCGGCGAGCTGGTCGAGGAGGGCGAAGTTCTTGGGGTCGCCGAGGCCGCGGCCGCCGCTGATGACGATCGGCGCCTCCTCGAGCTTGGGCCCGGTCGCCTTGTCGACCACCCGCTCGACCACCCGCGCGGAGCGGTGCTGGTCGGCGATCGGGACGTCGACGGCCACGATCGCCGGGTCGCCGCCGCCCGAGGGCTCGGCGGCGAAGGACTTGGGCCGGATCAGCACCAGCGCGGGGGGGGCGCCCTCGAAGCGGGTGCTCACCATCTGGCTGGCGCCGAAGATCGAGCTCTCCACGGTGATGCCGTCGTCGACGCCGACATCGAGCGCGTTGGAGATCACCGGGACGTCGAGCTTGGCGGCGAGGCGCCCGGCGACATCGCGGCTGGCGTAGGTGGTGGGAAAGAGGATGAGGTCGGGGCTGTGCTGGCCGGCCAGCGCCGCCAGGGCGTCGGCCCCGGGGCCGCCGAGGAGCAGGTCGGCGTAGGCGGGATCGGTGCCCGCGTACACGGTGGTCGCCCCGTGGGCGCCGAGCGCCGGGGCGGCGGCCTCGGCCTCGGGGCTGAGGCAGACGGCCTCGACGGTGCTCCCCAGGCTGCGGGCCCGGGTGAGCAGCTCGAGCGCGGGGGTGATCGGCTGTCCGTCGAGCACCTCGGCGAAGACCCAGACGCGATCCAGCGGCATGTCAGATCACCTTCTTGGCGGCGAGGAACTCGACCAGGCGGTGGGCGGCGGTGCCGTCGTCCTCGATCACCTCACCCGCCGTGCGCTGCTCGGCGGCCTGCACCGACACGATGGTCTGGCCGGCGCTCAGCCCGTCAAGGCCCAGGTCGGCGACGGTGAGGCGATCGACCGGCTTCGACTTGGCGGCCATGATCCCCTTCAGCGAGGGGTAGCGGGGCTCGTTGACGCCGGCGGTCACGCTGACCACCGCGGGGAGCGTGGCCTCGACGTTGTCGTATCCGGCCTCGGTCTGGCGACGCACCTTGAGGTTGCTGCCGTCGCTCTCCACCGCCTTGGCGAAGGTGACCGCGGGGACCCCGAGGTACTCGGCGACCGCCTGCGGGACCACGCCGGTGTAGCCGTCGGTCGACTCCGTCGCGGTGATCACCAGGTCGAAGCCCTCGCGCCGGATCGCCGCGGCGAGCACCTTGGCGGTGGTGAGCGCGTCGGCGCCGGCGAGCGACGGGTCGCTGATCAGCACCCCCTTCGCCGCTCCCATCGCCAGCGCCTTGCGGATGGCGTCGAGCCCCTTCTCGGGACCCATCGACACCACCGTCACCTTGCCGCTGTGGGCCTCGGCGAGCTGCAGCCCGGCCTCGATGCCGAACTCGTCGCCGGGGTCGAGGACCACCTCGACCCCCTCCCGCCTGAGGTTGTGGGTGCTGGGGTCGAGCTGGCCCACCGAGTTCGGATCTGGGACCTGCTTGACGCAGACGACGACGTTCATGAGCGCTCCCGTGCTTCCTCGACCCTGGCCCGCCACATCGGCTCGGGGCCGTCCCGAACTGTAGCGAATCGGTTCCCGGGGGCGGCCCTACTGGGCGGGCGGTCCCTTCGCCCCATCCGGCAGTGGTGGCAGATAGGGCCCCGGATCGGTGGGATTGCGGTCGACGCGCACCTCGAAGTGGGTGTGCGGACCGGTGGAGTTGCCGCTGGAGCCGAGCAGTCCGATCACCTGGCCCTGCCTGACCTGGTCGCCGGGGTGGACGGCGAAGCTCTCGAGGTGCCCGTAGAGGGTGAAGGTGTGGCTGTCGTGGGCGATGATCACGTGGTTCCCGTACCCCTCGTCGCTGCGCGAGGCCGCCACCACCACCCCGTCGGCGGCGGCGTACACCGGGTGCCCCATCGGCGCGGCGAGGTCGACGCCGGTGTGGAAGTGGGGATAGCCGAAGTAGGGCGGCTCGAAGGGGTAGCCGCACGGCCCCCAGTACTGGGTGATCTCCGAGCCGGGCACCGGCCAGATGAAGCGCGCCTGGCCGGGCGCCGGCGGCGGCGCGGCGCCCACGAGGATGTGGTGCTGGTAGTAGTACTCGCCCTCGTCCCAGGCGGCCTGCTCGGCGGCGAGGATGGCTCGATCGATCTCCTGGATGCGCAGGTCGGCAATCGCCTGGGCGAGCGCCGCGTCCTGGGCGTCGGCGGCGGCGATCTCGACATTGGCGGCGGTGATGCCGCTGCCGAGGCTGGCGATCAGCGCCTGCTCCCTGGCGACCTGGGCGCGGAGTTGCTGCTCCTGCTTCGCGAGGTCGGCGGCGGCCTGGCGTGCGGCGGCGGCGTCGGCGGCGGCGAGCGAGGCCGCCGCGGCGGCGTCGGCGAGGTCCTCGCGCACCTGGCGCACCAGCTCGGTGCCGCGATCGGTGAGATGGAAGAGGATGGCGGTGCGCGAGAGCAGGTCGTTGAAGGAGTCGCTGCCGAGCAGGTACTCGACGAAGCTCTCGGAGTGGACGTAGCGAGTGCGCGCGAAGGCGGAGAGCAGGGCCCGGTCGGCGACGGCCTGGCGCTCGAACGCCGCCTGGCGGGCGCGGGCATCGCGCTCGCGGACGGTGGCGTCATGGAAGGCCTGCTCGGAGGCGGCGATCTGCTTGATGGTGTCGGCGATCGCCCTGCGATTCGCGGCGACGAGCGAGCCCAGGCTCTGCTGCTGGTCCTGCGCCGCCTGGACCTCGCCGGTCAGCTTCTTCTTGGTGGCGTCGATGGCGGCGCGCCGCCGGTTGGCATCCTGGAGCTGCTGAGCGAGGGGATCCGGGGTCCCGGTCGCCGCCGGGGTCGGACGCCCCCGGGCCGGCGCGGTGCGCGCGGCGACCGTGGGCACGGCCACGGCGAGGAGCATCAACGCCACCGGAATCGCCAGGCGCCGCCTCCCCCTCGACGTCACGTTCTGCATGGGCACCCGCCTGCCAGTCCTTCCTGTCGGGCCGTCTCGGTACACTCGGCCGATGCAGAAGAAGCAGTACGCCGCACCGGCCCAGGTGATCGACCCGTCGGTCAAGTATGAGGCAACCATATCAACCGACAGGGGGGACATCGTGCTCTCCCTCGACCCCTCGCGCGCGCCCAAGTCGGTCAACAACTTCGTCTTCCTCGCCCGCGACGGCTTCTACGACGGGCTGACCTTCCACCGCGTTGTCGATGATTTCGTCATCCAGGCCGGATGCCCCGAGGGCAGCGGACGCGGCGGTCCTGGCTATCGCTTCGAGGACGAGCCGGTCCAGGGCGAGTACATCGCGGGGGCGCTGGCCATGGCCAACGCCGGCCCGAACACCAACGGCTCCCAGTTCTTCATCTGCACCGTCGACGACCGGCACAAGCTGGGGAAGTCGTACAACCTCTTCGGTCAGGTGGTGAAGGGGATGGACGTCGTCGGCACCATCCGCCAGGGCGACGTGATGCGCTCGGTCACCATCAGTGAGGCGTAGCACAGAGCGATGACCCCGGGTCTGCTCGCGGTCCACGCCCACGCCGATGACGAGACCATCACCATGGGCGGCACCCTCGCCCTCTACTCGGCGCGCGGGGTCCGCACCGCCAACGTCTGCTGCACCGACGGCCGCCTCGCCACCATCGTCGACCCCGAGATGGTCGAGGAGGAGGTGCGTCCCATCCTCGGCGATGTGCGCCGCGCCGAGCTGACCGCGGCGTGCGAGATCCTCGGGGTGGGCGAGGTGCACTGGCTCGGCTACCACGACTCCGGGATGGAGGGGTCGGACACCAACCGGCTGGCCGACAGCTTCTGGATGACCCCGCTCGAGACCGTGGTCCAGCGGCTGGTCGGGATCATCCGCACGTTCCGCCCCGACGTGGTGGTGACCTACGACGCCCACGGCGCCTACGGCCATCCCGACCACGTCCAGGCGCACCGGGCCACCCTGCTCGCCGTCGAGGCGGCGCAGCATCCCCGCGTGTACCCCGAGATCGGCACCGCCTGGCGGGTCTCGAAGCTCTACTACACCGCCTTCGCCCGCTCCACGGTGCGCCGGATCATCGAGATGGCGAGGATGGCGGGCGAGGAGAGCCCCTTCGGCGACAATCCCGACGCGGTCGAGTTCGGCACCCCGGACGAGCTGATCACCGCCCGCATCGACTTCGCCGACTTCGTCGGGGTCAAGCGCCGCGCCCTGGCCGCGCACCGCAGCCAGATCAGCGCCGACTTCCCGCTGATGAAGGTCCCCGAGGAGGTGGTGCGCGAGCACTTCCCCACCGAGCACTACACCCTGGCGATCTCACACGTGCCGATCGACGCGCCCGAGGACGATCTCTTCTCGGGAATCGCCGGGTAGGGCCTACCCCGCGGCGACGGCGACCTCCGGGTCGGCGAGGCGGCGCAGGGCGCGCTGGGCCTCGCGGAGGTGGCGCTCCATCATCACGCCGGCGCGGTCGGCGTCGCCGTCGGCGATGGCCTCGAGGACGTCGCGGTGCTCGCGGCCGGAGTCCTGCTGCATCCCCCGCTTCTCGACCGCGGCCATCGGGGCGAAGAGCCGGCTGCGAGCCCGCTCCACCGACTCGTAGAGGTAGGGGTTGCGCGAGGCGGCGGCGATGGTCAGGTGGAAGATCGAGTCGGCGCGGTGGAAGTCGGCGACGCCCTCGCGGCCGCGGCGCTCGGCGCGCTCCAGCCCCTCGATGGAGAGGACCAGCCGGCGCAGGTCGTCGTCGTTACGGCGCTCGGCGGCGAGGCGGGCGGCGCCGGGCTCGATCACCAGGCGCAGCTCGAGGATGCGCTCGAAGGTGCCGGTCTGCCGCTGCAGCTCGGCGCGGACCTCGACCGGCGAGCGGCGCAGGCCGAGGATCACCGCTCCCCCGCCGGCGCCGCGGCGGCGCTCGATCAGCCCCTCGCCCTGGAGGATGCTCAGCGCGTCGCGCAGGGTGACCCGCGAGACCCCGAGCTGCTCGGCGAGCTGGCGCTCCGGGGGGAGGCGCTCACCCTGACGGAGCAGTCCGAGGCGGATGCGCTCGCGCAGTCGTGACGCGATTTGTTCGTATGCAGAGGTGGGTGTGATTGGGACGTCGCTGGCGGCGTCCGCGACATCGCAGCCCCCGAGGGGATCGTCACCGGGCGCCAGCTTCAGCCAGCCGGGGATGGGCGGCTCGACCGGTCCTCTCGGCATCCGTCGGTTATAGCCCCTGACGGCCACAACGTCAAATGGCTTGACCTTCATACCAATCTAAAGTACGGTTTGCATACCAAAGAGCCTCCTCACCATGGGAGGGGATGACGTGAACGTGGCAGCCCTGCTGGTCCTGATCCTGATCCTGGTCTTCGTGGCGAGCGTGAACCAGCTGCACATCGGCCACTGCCCCGGCAACGAGCCCGGGATCTGCATCAGCTGGCAGCAATAGCCAACCGGGAGGGCACCGAGCGAGGCGACGCGCTCGGTGCCCTCTGCCTCAGCCGGTCAGGCGCGCTCCACGATCATCGCGATGCCCTGGCCGCCGCCGATGCACATCGCCGCGAGGCCCAGCTCGACGTCGCGCTTCTGCATCTCGTAGAGCAGCGTGGTGAGGATCCGGGTGCCGCTGGCCCCGATCGGATGGCCGAGCGCGATGGCGCCGCCGTTGACGTTGAGCTTGTCCTCGGGGACGGCGAGCTCGCGGCCCACCGCCACCGACTGGGCGGCGAACGCCTCGTTGAGCTCGAAGAGGTCGATGTTGCGCACGTCGACCCCGGCTCGCTCCATGGCGCGGCGCGCCGAGGGGACCGGGCCCATGCCCATCACCCGCGGCTCGACCCCGGCGGAGGCGTAGCTGCGGATCCGCGCCAGCGGGGTGCGACCCTCGGCCGCGGCGCGCTTGGCGCTCATCACCACCACCGCGGCGGCACCGTCGTTGATCCCGCTGGCGTTGCCCGCTGTGACGCTGCCGGCCTTGTCGAAGGCGGCGCGGAGCCCGGCGAGCGAGTCCGCCGTGGTCTGGGGACGGGGGTGCTCGTCGGTGTCGACGTTCACCGTCTCCTTCTTCCTCGGCACCCCGACGGGCACGATCTCGTCCTTGAACCTGCCGCTCTGGATCGCCGCCCCGGCCTTGCGCTGCGAATCGGCGGCGAAGGCGTCCTGGTCGGCGCGGCTGACCTCGAACTCCCTGGCCACGTTCTCCGCGGTGATCCCCATGTGGCAGTCGTCGAAGGCGCACCAGAGCCCGTCGCGGATCATCACGTCGACGAGCTGGCCGTGGCCGAGGCGGTAGCCGTAGCGGCCGCTGTCGAGCAGGTAGGGCGCCCGGGTCATGTTCTCCATGCCGCCGGCCACCACCACCTCGGCGTCACCGAGGCGGATCGCCTGGGCCGCAAGCGCCACCGTCTTCAGGCCGGAGCCGCATACCTTGTTGACCGTCATCGACGGGATGCCGGTGGAGAGGCTGGCGCCGATCGCCGCCTGCCGGGCGGGGTTCTGGCCGAGGCCCGCCTGGAGCACGTTGCCCATCAGCACCTCCTCGACGGTGTCGGGGTCGATGCCGGCGCGCCGGATCGCCTCCTGCACCACCACGCCCCCGAGCTTCACTGCGGGCATGTCGACGAACACACCGCCCATGGTTCCGATGGGGGTGCGCACCGCGCTGACGATGACTGCGTCTTCCATGTCTGGTGATCTCCGGAGCTGGCTGGCGAGATCCACTCTAGCGCGGGACCCTCGACCGGCGGCGCCGGCTCAGGTCGCCAGCGGCTCGGCGAAGGCGGTGCGATAGCGGGCGGCGAAGGCCTCCTCGGTGAAGTGGTGCGCCTGGGGTCCGCGCACCTCCACGACGTGGGCCGCGGCGAGCGCGCCGATCCGGCCGGCGTGGCCGAGGTCGTAGCCGCGGCGGACCCCGGCGAGCAGGCCGGCGAGATAGGCGTCGCCGGCGCCGGTGGGATCGACCACCTCCCCCACCGGGGCCACCGGGACCTCGACCACCGCGTCGCCCGCGTGGAGCTCGCTGCCCTGCCCGCCGCGGGTCAGCGCCACCAGGGCGCCGCGGGCGCGCAACTCGTCGACGCCGAGCCCGGTGCGGCCACGGATCATCTCCAGCTCGTAGTCGTTGCCCACCACCATCCAGGCGGCCTCGAGCCCGCGGCGCAGCGCCTGGTCGCTCAGCGAGGGGATCTGCTGGGCGGGGGCGAAGACGAGCCGCCAGCCCATCTCGGCCGCCTGGGAGGTGTGCGCCGCCATCGCCTCGGGGTCGTCGGGGGCGACCACCACGGTGTCGACATCGGTCAGGCGGCGGAGGTCGATGGTCCGCGCCCGCGCCATCGCGCCGGGGAAGAAGGCGCTGATCTGGTTGTCGTCGAGGTCGGTGGTGATGAAGCAGGAGGCGGTGGCGACGTCGTCGCAGCGGAGCGTCGCCGAGGTGTCGACGCCCACCGCCTCGAGCGCGGCGGCGTCGGCGGCGAAGTCGGCGCCGACCGCGGCGCAGAGCAGCGGCCGCTCGCCGAGCAGGGCCAGGGTGTAGGCGATGTTCGCCGCGGTCCCGCCCCGGCGCTTCTCCAGCCGGTCGACGAGGAAGGAGACGTTGAGGATGTGGGTCTTGTCGGGGAGGATGTGCTCTCCGAAGCGACCGGGGAACACCATGATGGTGTCGTAGGCGACCGAGCCGGTGACGGCGATGCGTGCCATTGGGGCGGATGGTACCCAGCGTGCCGGTCGCCCGGCCCGGCTCAGCCGCGCGCGGCGCTGGCCACCGACGACCCGGCCGGCGGCGCCACGCTGATCGCCCCGTCGGGGTCGTCGATGCCGACGTGGATGCGCATCCGTACCAGATCGAGACCCGCGACCGGCGAGCCCGCGGGCGCCCTCTGCCGGCCGAGGTCGGCGGCGATGTCGAGGCTGCGCAGCAGGCGGTCGTCGTGACCGGTGTCGACGGTCACCGAGGAGGCGCTCACCACCCGCCGGAGCAGGTCGGCGTCGCTGCCGGCGAGAGGGCTCCCGGCGGTGCCCCGGGTGAGCAGCGGGAGCACGTCATCGAACAGCGCCACCACGTCCGCCCTCCCGGTGATCCGGTCGGTCCGGACCCCGGCGAGGGTGGGCCCCGAGCTCAGCTGCGGATCGGGGAGCCAGGTGTCGGGATGGAGGTAGCCCAGCCCGGCCCCGGCGCCCGGCTGGCGCAGCTCCGCGACCGCGGCCGCGGGCAGCGGGCGAGCGCCGTCGGACGCCACCGAGTACGCCTGCCCGCCGGTGCTGACGATGTGGGAGACCTCGCGCTCCGAGGTTCCGTCGACGCGGACGTAGCGGAGGTCGGCGACGGGAAGACCCGCGGACCGGGCGAGCGAGAAGGGACCGGTGATCGCGAAGCCGACCTGATGACCGTCGCGGGTGCCCAGGGTCACCCGCAGTGCCAGCCTGCCGCTGTGCAGCGAGGCGAGGTGACCGGCGGTGTCGTGAAGGGCGTCGGAGGCGGTGTTGCCGCAGCCGGTCACCGCGAGGCCGAGCGCGGCGAGCGGCACCAGGCGCGCGGCGATCGCCCGGGGGGTCACGGGTGGGTCCCTCCGCCGCCGGAGGACTGCGCCCCCGAGCCGCTCTGCGCTCCGCTGCCGCTCCCGCTGCCCCCGGAGGTGGACGACGACCCGCCGGAGGCGGCGCCCGACGGCCCCGGCGCCGAGGACGAGGAGGAGCCCGACGAGGACCCGGAGGAGCTGGACGAGGAGGCGGACGTCGACGACGAGGTCGCGGCGGCGGCCGGCGTCCCCGACCCCTGGGTCGCATTCCCGGTGGGGCCCGCCGAGCCCGAGGCCGCCGGCTGCCCGGTGGGAGCGGTCGCCGCTCCCGTCGGCGCGCCGGCGGAGCCGGTGGCGCCGGGACTGGTGGCGCCGCTCGCGCCCGGGGACGCGCCCGCCGCGGCACCGCGCGGCGTGGGCGGCCCCGCGGCCACGACGTCGTGGGCGAGGAGGTCGCCGATCTGGGTGGTGATCTGGTTCACCCGGTTCTGGATGTCGGAGATCGACAGCGTCGCCCCCTGCTGGACCAGCTGCTCGAGCTCCCGGCGGATCGCGCGGATCTCCTCGTGGCCCTGGGGGGTGAGCCGCACCGGGCCGCTGGCGTCGACCACGAACTGGTCGGCGACCGCCAGCGTGTCGCAGAGGGAGCACTGGTAGTTCACCGCCACGGCGGTGTTCTGCGGCGCCACGGTGCTCGGATCGCCCTCGACGAAGACGACCTGGATGGCGATGGCGACGGTCTGGCAGTCGGTGCAGCTCGAGTAGGCGAGGGCGGTGTTGGTGGGTGCGACGACCTGGCCGGAGACCGTCCGCACCTGGAAGGCGAGGTCGAAGACCGACGTGCCGTTGGCGGTGTTCACCGCCACCGCGGAGTTGGCCGGGCTGCCACCGCCGCCGGCGGCGAGCGCCGGGTGCGGGGCGGCGAGCGCGGCGGCGAGCACCACGGTGGCGGCGAGCAGAGGGATGCGTCTCATGCGCTGGCTCCGTTGAGGCCGTCGGCGAGGCGGAGGGATGGGCTCACGGCGTCGGGCTGGGGGTGGGGGTGGGGGTGGCGGTTGGGTCGGCGGTGGGAACGGTTGTCGGCGAGGCCGAGGCCGACGGCGCGGCGGTCGCCGTGGGCGCGGGGGAGGCGGCCTGCGGCCGCGGCGTGACCACCGCGCCGCCGCCCCGCAGCCGCGCCGCCGGCGTGGCGAACGGCGAGGGCGAGGCGTCCGGCGAGGGCGACGGTGACGCCCCGGGCGACGGCGACGGCGACGTGCCCGGGGATGGTTCGGGAGTGGTCGCCGGCTGATCCCACTGGGCGGGGGTCAGCCCGTGGTGCACCACCGGGGACACCGAACGGAAGCCCGCCTCGACGGTGCCGCGGTCGCCCGGGCCGATCGGCCGGTAGTTGCCCCGGGGCAGCCAGGACAGCGCCAGCAGCACCGCGCCGGCCGCGCAGGCGGTGGTGAAGGCTCCCCGCAGCACCGGCCGTCCCTCGGTGCGCCGCCAGGTGCCGAGGCCGACCCGCCCGATGGTGCGGGCCAGCGTGTACACCAGGCCGACGGCGGGGAGGCCGAGGGCGAGCACCTGGACGGCGGCGAGCAGCCCCGGCCCGATCGAGCCGTGGCCGAAGGAGGTCACCGCCTGCGACCCCTGATGGGTCAGCGACTGCCAGGCGGTGGCCATCACCTGCGGCGCGTGGACGATCATCATCGTGTACACGTAGAGCAGGACCGGGATGGTCAGCACCACCCAGGCGGTGACGGCTGCGCGCACCCAGGGCTTGAGCTCGTCGACGCTCTTCTCGGTGGGCTTCCAGGGCAGCAGGCTGGTGAGCGTCGGACGCAGCCGGGCGAAGAGGTCGGGGACGCCGACCAGGTCGCTGACCAGGTAGTAGCCGTCGAGCCGCAGGAACGGCAGGAACTGGTGCAGCACCTCGATGTGCAGCAGCGCGACCACCGCCAGCAGCATCTCGACGTGGGTGAGCGCGTACACCCCGAAGAGCACCAGCATGAAGACCGCGTTCATGTAGACGCCGCCGAGGTCGGTGCGCAGCCGGGCGCCCTTGCTCAGCCGGTAGGAGTCGGTGACGTCGGTGTAGAAGGCGGGCCACACGATGTAGAGGCCGACGCCCATCACCCCGGGGTGGCCGCCGCCGTAGCGGAGCCCGGTGGCGTGCCCGCACTCGTGGAGCGCCGCGGAGATGATCACCAGGCAGAGCACGCCGAGCAGCAGCACCGGCTGGTTGATCACGCTGCGCATCGACTGGGCGACGCCGTGCATGCCGAACAGCCAGGCGTCGGCCGCCGCCAGGCCGCCGACCGCCGCCAGCAGGACGGGCGGCAGGAACAGCGGGCGGAAGACCCGGGTGAGCGCATCGACGGTCCCGGGAGGGATGACTCCGGTGCGCAGGTTGAGCGCGAGGAGCTGCTTCTTCCGAGGGCCGGTCTTCGGCTGGGAACCGTCCGCGCGGGTGACGACTCCGAGTGGCCGCAGCCGCGAGTCGACGAGATGGCTGACGTTGTCGGCGCTCACCCGCTTGCCGAACCTGTCGCTGACCTGCTCGGCGATGGCGTCGTACCCGCGCTCACCGTCCGCGGCCTCGGCGACGAGGTAGAGGAGATGCGAGAGCTGGAGCGTCTGGCCGTCGCCGCGGCGCACCAGCCAGGGCGCCACCTTGAACCCGGAGTCCTCGTACTCGCCGCAGAGCTCGATGCCCTCGGCCCGTCGGGGGGCGGCACCCGGCGCCCCGGCCGCGCGCCCGGGAGCGGACGCGGGCGCCGGCGTCGGCGCGGTCGTGGTCAAGCGGACGTTCCTCCCCCTCGCGGGCGGTGTCGAGTGCGGGTGCGCCGGGCGGGGCCTGGCGGCCCCGCCCGGGCTGAGTGGCTTAGTTGACCTGCTCGATCGGGGCCGTCTGATTGGCCTCGGCGATCGCGGTCGAATTGTCGGAGGCCACGTTGGCGGCGAGCGCGAGATTCACCGGAGCGGCGACGTTGGCGTTGATCAGCGACATCGCCTCGCGGTCGGGCAGCTCCTCGCCACCCTGCTCGGCCAGCTCGGCATCGGAGAGGCCGGAGAGATCCTCACGACGGCTGGGCTTCATGTCGGTGCTGCGATCGGTCATGACGGCGGCCTCAGGACGTCTGGTCGATGGGGGTGGTCTGGTTTGCCTCGGCGCCCGCGATGGCGTTGTCCGAGAGCACGTTCGCCGCCACCGCGGCGTTGACGGGCAGCGCCAGGTTGGCGTTGATCAGCGACATCGCCTCCCGGTCGGGCAGCTCCTCGCCGCCCTGGGCCTTGAGCTCGGCGTCGCTCAGCTCGGTCTCGCCGGGCTTCGCCACCGCGTCGTCGCGCTTCTCGTCACTCATGGCGGATACCTCAGTTGACCTGCTCGATCGGGGCGGTCTGGTTGGCCTCGGCGATCGCGGTGGAGCCGTCGCTGAGGGCGTTGAGCGCCACCGCGGCGTTCACCGGCGCCGCGATGTTGGCGTTGACCAGCGACATCGCCTCTCGGTCCGGGAGCTCCTCGCCGGCCTGGGCGTTGAGCTCCTCGTTGGAGAGCTCGCCCTCGGGCTCGGTGGTGACGTCGGTGCGCTTCTCATCGGTCATCGGTCGTCCTCCATGTGGTCGTGGCCCGTGTCCGGGCGAGCCGTCGGCGTGCGGCGCCCCCGCTGGACGATGGGCTGATGGCTGGTGGTGACCACCACCTGGTCGGATTCGCCCACGTTCACCGCGATGGCGGCGTTGACGGCGGCGGACACGCTGGAGTGCTCGTCGCTGTGCTCGAACTTCCGACGGATCACACGCCGTATTCGCATTCCCACTCGACCCTCTCTGGTGCCGCATCGGTCATGCGACTGTTGCAGGATATATCAACTGATAGTGCTGTTGTCAATCTTCCCACTATCGTTCTGTCGCCTTTGGGGCCATCGTGGTGACCCGGCCGGGACCCCCTCGGCGGGGCACAATGGCGGCGTGGCCCTGCACCGAGTCCACCGCCCCGCCGTCGCCGGCATCGGGCACACGTCCCTGAGCGACGAGCCCGCCGACGGGCTCTCCTCCCCCGCCCTCGCCGAGGCGGTCGAGCTCTACCACCGCACCTACACCACCCTGCTGCGCAGCAGCGGCGAGACCCGCCTGCGGGTGCTCGAGTCCTCGCACCGGGCGATGGGCTCGAGCCTCCATCCGCTGGCCGCCTCACCGGAGCTCGACCTCGGCGCCTTCCTCTACGCGATCCGGCGGCTCCCCGAGGAGATCCTCGCCAGCTCGCTGGTGGTGATGGGCCAGTCGAGCGAGGTCTTCGCCCGCAACGGCTACAGCTTCGAGGGCTGGGCGAGGTCCGACGCGCCGGGACGCCGGCGCCGCTGGTACCACGACCGCGGCTCGACCCTGGCGGTGCTGGTGGCGAGCGCCTCCGACGTCGACGACCTCGTCCCCACCCTGGTCGCCTTCCAGATCGAGTGGAACAAGCTGCACCTCCGGCTGCGGGCGAGCGGGGTGCCGGGATCGGCGGGGGCGGCGCCCTCGGCGGCGGAGTGCGCCGCGGTGCTCGGCGGCCGCGAGGACGACTGGACCCAGCTCCAGGAGGTCTGGGACGAGCGCTTCCGCGACCACCTCGGCGCGATCGCGGCGCGGCGGCTCTCGCTGCGGGTGCGCATGCTCGGCGGCACCCAGGTGGGCTCGGCGCGGGTGACGCGCCGCTGGTGGGCCCCGGTGCTCGAGCTGATGCGCGAGCAGGGCGTCGCCGACCGCCCCGTCTACTTCGTCAGCAGCAACTCGCATTCGGTCGTGAACCTGGTCAGCGGAACGGCGGCGCGCCGCCAGCAGGCACTCGTCGACTTCGTCGACCAGCAGGGCCCCGCCGACATGCGCGAGGAGCTGCGCCGCTTCCGCGAGGGGACCGCCGAGGGCGACTGGTCGAACTTCCTCTACTACGCCGCGCGCCTCCACTTCCGCGCGCTGGCCCAGGACGACCCCGAGCAGGCGCAGCGGCGCGAGGAGGAGCGGCTGCTCGGCATCTTCCACGTCGCCGGCGACGCCGCCCTCGACGTCGCCGCCCAGGTGATCGTCCTCGACCGCCTCGACCCCGGCTGGCTCGACCCCCGCGTGCTCCCGGTCGACGAGAGCGCGCTCCGGCAGAGCCCGGCGGTGGTCGTGAACATCGACTATCCGCTGGGCATGGCCGCGTACAACATCCTGCACGAGATCGCCCAGACGGTCGGCGAGCTGCGCGGCGTCTACTCGCTCGGCAAGGCGGCGACGCTCAACGCCGACGTCGGCGACGTGATGATCTCCAGCGTCATCCACGACGAGCACAGCGGCAACACCTTCTGGTTGGACAACGCCTTCGCGGTCAGCGACATCGCGCCCTTCCTGCGCTTCGGCAGCGGGCTCGACAACCAGCGCGCGGTGACCGTCAAGGGCACGTTCCTGCAGAACCGCGGCCACCTCGACTTCTACTACCGCGAGGCTTTCACCGTCGTCGAGATGGAGGCGGGCCCCTACTGCGCGGCGGTGTACGAGCTCAGCGAGTCCGAGCGCTATCCGATCAACCAGCCGGTGAACTTCTCCAAGCTGCCCATCGACTTCGGCGTCATCCACTACGCGTCGGACACGCCGTTCACCCAGGCGCGCACCCTCGGCGCCCGCGGGCTCTCGTACCACGGCATGGACTCGACCTACGCCGCGTCGGTGGCGATCCTCCGCCGGGTGCTGCGGCGCGAGGGCGTCCTCGGCCAGGGTGAGCCCGCGGTGACCCGCTCGGTCCACCGCCCACCCCGGACCTGATGTCCCTGATCGTCCTCGACGGGGTCGGCGTCGCCTTCGGCGCCACCACCGTCTTCAGCGGCCTCGACCTGCGCATCGAGGCGCGCGACCGGCTCGCCGTCGTCGGCGCCAACGGGGCGGGGAAGTCGTCGCTGCTCGAGGTGATCTCGGGGGCGGCGCCGCCGTCGGAGGGCACGATCGAGCGCGACCGCCGGCTGCGGCTCGGCCACCTCACCCAGCAGTCGCCGCCGCCGTCGGCGCCGACCGTGCTCGCCGAGGTGATGGCCTCGCGCCAGGACCTCGCCGCGCTGCAGACCGAGATGGCCGAGCTCGAGCAGCGGCTCACCGCCGGCGAGGGCGACCACGACGCGGTGATGGCCCGCTACGGCGAGGCGCAGCACGCCTACGAGGGGCTGGGCGGCTACGACCTGGAGGCGCGCGCCCGCGCCGCGCTCGGAGGACTCGGGCTCGACGACGCGGCGCAGCGGCGGCATCCGCGGGCGCTGAGCGGCGGTCAGGTGCGCCGCGTCGAGATGGCGAAGCTGCTCCTCCAGGACGCCGACCTGCTGCTCCTCGACGAGCCCACCAACCACCTCGACCTCGCCGCCATCGAGTGGGTCGAGGAGTTCCTCCGCGGGGTGCCGGCGGCGATCGTCGTGGTCTCCCACGACCGCCGCTTCATCGACGGCGTCTGCACCGGGGTGCTGGAGATCGCCCACGGGGTCACCGAGGAGTACCCGGGGAACTACTCGGCCTACGTGCGGCTGCGCGGCGAGCGCCGGACGCGGCGGCGCAAGGAGTGGGAGGAGCAGCAGGCGCACATCGCCCACCAGGAGGACTTCATCCGCCGCTACAAGGCGGGCCAGCGCTCCCGCGAGGCGCGCGGCAGGCAGCTGAAGCTCGACCGCCTCGAGCGGGTGCCCCGGCCGGTCGAGGACGAGCGGCCGCGGCTGCGCTTCACCTCGGCGCCGGGGTCGCAGGTGCTGCTCCGCGCCACCGAGCTGGTCGCCGGACGGCAGGGCCGGGGCGTCGCCCGGCTGGAGCGCGCCGTGCTCGGGCCCGGCGACCGGGTCGCCGTGGTCGGGGCCAACGGCAGCGGCAAGTCGACGCTGGTCCACACCCTGGCGGGCGAGCTCGAGCCGGTCTCGGGCACGGTGGCCCGGGGCGCCCGCCTGCAGATGCGCCTCCACCGCCAGGAGGAGGCGCAGCCGGACGAGGAGGACCGCGGCCGCACCGTCCTCGACGAGCTCCTCGCCGACCACCCCGTCGGCGAGGAGCGGGGCCGCACGCTCCTCGGCAGCCTGCTCTTCACCGGCGACGAGGTCTTCAGCCCGGTCTCGACCCTCAGCGGCGGCGAGCGCGCCCGCCTGGCGCTCGGCCGGCTCGCCCTCGAGCCCACCAACCTGCTGCTCCTCGACGAGCCGACCAACCACCTCGACATCCCCGCCCAGGAGGTGCTCGAGGAGGCCCTGCAGGGCTACCCTGGGGCGGTGGTGCTGGTCAGCCACGACCGCGCCCTGATCGACGCCGTCGCCACCCGGGTGTGGTCGGTCGAGCCCGCGGCCGGCGGCCCGGCGCTGGTGCGCGAGGTGCTCGGCGGCTACTCCGACCTGCTCCGCGCCCGGCGCGCCGCCGCCGCGGCCCCGGCGCCGGCCGCCGCACCCGCCCCGGCGCGCCGCGCCCCGGTGCCGGCGGCGGCGCACGACGGCGGCGAGGCCCGCCGCTCGCGCGCCCAGGGCCGGGCGCGCGCCGCCGAGGTGCGCCGCCTGGAGGACGACATCGCCGCGGTCGAGGCCGGGCTCGCCGAGGTGCGGCGGCGGCTCACCGACCCCGCCACCTTCGCCGACCCGCTGACCGGCGCCGAGACCGGGCGCGAGCACGACCGCCTGGTCGGCGCCCTCGCCGACCTCTACGAGCGCTGGTCGGAGATGGCCGGCTCGGCCTGACCGGGCACGACCGGCGGGCGGCGGCGCAGCCGCACCCCGTTGGTCAGGGCGGTGCCGGCGAGGATCAGCGCCAGCGCCAGCACCGCCACCGGCCGCACCGGCTCGCCGAGGAACACCGCCCCGTAGAAGAGCGCGAATCCGGGCAGCAGGTAGGTCACGGTGAGCGCCCCGGTGGCGCCCAGGCTCTCGAGCAGCCGGTAGTAGAGGACGTAGGCGATCCCGGTGCCGCCGACCCCGAGGGCGACGAGCGAGAGCGTCGCCTGGATGCTGACCCCGTGGGCGGGGCGGCCGGCGGCGAGCGCGAACGGGAGGATGAGCAGGGCCGCCAGCCCGTTGGCGCTCACGGCCGGCACCAGCGGCGATTCACCGGCGAAGGTGCGGCGGGCCAGGAACGCCCCGATCGCGTAGAGCACCGGCGCGCAGAGGAGCACGCCGAGGCCGAGCAGGTCCACCTCGCCGCCGAGGCCGCTCACCGCCACCAGGGCCACCACGCCGCCGAGCCCGACGGCCAGCCCGGTGGCGCGGGCGGGGGTCAGCCGCTCGGACTGGGGACGGTTGGGCAGGGCCTGGGCGAGCAGCGCCGAGAAGAGAGGAGCGGCGCTGTTGCAGATGGCGGCCACGCCGGAGGCGACCCGGGTCTCGCCCCAGGCGAAGCAGAGGTAGGGCAGGCCGGCGCTCACCATGCCGACGGCGGCGGCGGCGGGCCGGCGCAGCCCGGCCAGCGCGCTCCGCTGGCCGCGGACCAGGGCGTAGAGGGCGATGGCGACGGCGCCGAGGGCGAGCCGGGCCTCGACCACGCCGAGCGGAGGCACCTCGATGACGGAGACTCGGATGAAGAGGAAGCTCGCTCCCAAGAGCGCGGCGAGGATGAGGAGGCGAACCGCGTCGCCTCCCTTCATCAGCCGAGTCGGAAGGGGCGCACCCCGCTGAGGAAGACCAGGCCGCCGACGAAGACGGTGACCGCGGCGGCGACGACGGTGGCGATGAGCGCGGCGAGGAGCACTCCGAGCACGCCCGAGGGCCCGCTCTGGGTGGCCTGCTTCACCGCGACCGGGGGCGGGTGGGTCCCCGCCGGGGCGGGAGTGCCGGCCACCACCACCAGGCCGGTGAAGACGCCGTCGTCCCAGACGAACTGGTTCTCGCCCGGGGTGGGGCTGAGCTCGAGGGCGAAGTAGGCGAGCCCATCGGCGCCCGACTTCGTCGACGCCTGGTTGCCCTGGGGGCCGACCGCGTGCCGGCTGGCGTCGGCGGGGGCGACCGAGGCGCCGGTCCCGGGGGCCGACTGCACCCGCATGGTGACGGTGCGGCCCGCCTGGGGCGCGTCCTGCGAGTTGGCCTCGCGGATGTAGTACGCGAGCGCGGTCCCCGCCGTCTGCGGCTGCTGGTGGTCGACCTTGTCGTAGGCGAGCACCCGCGCGGGCGTCAGGGCGAGGAGGCTGAGGACCGCCAGCAGGCCCAGGGTCAGAGAGCGGCGCCGGCGGAGTGCGGGAGGTTGCATCCGGGCCCCCATCCTACGGCCGGGGCACGGTCGGGGTGGGCACGGGGCCGCCACGATTTGCCAGTCGCGCCGCGGCTGCGCGACAGTGGCGCGATGGAGCCACCGGACTCCGGCGAGCCGCGCCCGGGGCGGCTGCTGGTCTCGCCCGCCCAGATCGCGCTGCGCGTCGTCGAGCTCGCCGCCGACATCGACCGCGCCTACCTCGGCCTCGGCAGCCGGGTGGTGCTCCTCTGTGTCCTCAAGGGGTCGCTCTTCTTCACCGCCGACCTCGCCCGCGCGCTCAGCATCCCGCTGGAGATCGACGCCATCGCGGTGCGCTCCTACGGCGCGGGCACGGAGTCGACGGGGACCGTGCAGCTGGTCAAGGACGTGACCACCCCGCTGGGCGGCCGCCACGTGCTCATGGTCGAGGACGTCATCGACACCGGGCTCACCACCTCCTTCCTCTACGAGCACGTCGAGCGCCACCGGCCGGCGTCGCTGCGGCTGGTCACCCTGCTCGACAAGCCGGGGAGGCGGCGGCGGGAGGTGAGGATCGACTTCCGCGGGTTCACCCTCACCGACGAGTTCGTCGTCGGCTACGGGCTCGACCTCGACGAGCGCTTTCGCAACCTCTCCGGGGTCCATGCGCTCGACGGCGGCTGAGCCCGTCCTCGCCGATCGGATCGCCCCGGCGGCGCTGGTGATGGCGACGGTCGCGGTCTCCTTCTCGGCGATCTTCAACCGGCTCGCCCCCGACGGCCCGGCCACGATCGTCTGGGTGCGGATGGCCATCACCGTGGCCCTGCTGGTGCCCCTGGCGGTCCGCGACCTGCGCGCCGGAGCGCTGCCGCGGTCCCCCCGGGACTGGCTGGTGGTGACCCTCAGCGGCCTGCTGCTCGCCGCCCACTTCCTCAGCTGGACCGCGTCGCTGCGCCACACCTCGGTGGCGTCGAGCGTGCTCCTGGTGTCGCTCCACCCGGTGCTCGTCGCCGTGCTCGGCCGCCGGCTGCTCGGCGAGGCGGTCTCGCTGCGGCTGCTCGCCGGCCTGGTCCTGGCCATGCTGGGAACGGTGATCACCGCGGCCGGCGACCTCCGCGTCAGCGGCGAGGCGCTCGGCGGCGACCTGCTCGCCATCCTCGGGTCGGTGACCTTCGCCGGCTACCTGCTGGTGGGCCGCAGCGTGCGCTCGCGCTACGGCGCCGCGGGCTACTCGGTGCCGGTGTACGCGGTGGTGGCGCTGGTCTCGGCGCCGCTCGCGCCGCTGACCGGGAGCGCGCTCGTGCCCCAGGCGCGCACCGTGCTCTCCTGCCTCGGGCTCGCGGTGGTGTGCACCGTGCTGGGTCACACCGTCTTCAACTGGACGCTGCGTCACCTCCGCGCCGTGATCGTCTCGCTCGCCTTTCTCGGCGAACCCCCGATCACCGCGCTGCTGGCGATCCCCTTCCTCCACGAGTGGCCTCCCGCCAACGCGGTGGCCGGAGGAGCGGTGGTGCTGGTCGGCCTGGGCTTCGCGCTGAGCGAGCCCGCCCCCGTGTCCATCGCGGACGAGGCGGCGGCGCCGTAGCGCCGCCGCCGCATCACGGCGTGTGAGCCCGGTCTAGGAGAGCTCGGAGGAGAGCGACGGAGCGGCCGGCTGGGCGCTGCGGCTCATGTAGCCGCCGACCACGGTGGCGATGCCGGCGATCAGGGCGACGAACCAGCCGAAGCCGAGCCCGGAGGAGATGCTGAATGCGCCCGCGCCGGTGCTGGCGAAGCCGTCGTGGTACTCGACCCAGAAGAGCAGGCAGCCGAGGATCTCGAGCGCGCCACCGGCCATGATCAGGGTCGCGTCCGGGGCGGGGAGCTCGGGCAGCTTCACCATGTCGGCGAGCACGGTGCGCACCAGCAACAGGCCGGCGACGCCGAGGAGCGCCAGGAAGGTGATCCAGCCCCAGCCGTGGAAGCCGCTGGCGCCACCGCCGCCGGCGCCGCCGCAGAAGGCGCCGCTGCAGGAGACCGAGATCCAGTTGAGGAACATGGCGATCAGCAGGACCACCGACGCGCCGCCGATCACCAGCTGCTCGCGCGAGAACTTGCTGAACATCTTGCCGAGGTCCATGCGCTCAGGTTCGCTCATCGTTTCGACGTCTCCCAGCTCGCCGGCCGCGGCGTCACACCGCGTTGCACGACTCTCAGGACATTCTCTGACCTTCACCAATCCGCGACACGCCCCGGCGGCAACAACAATGTGACGACCTGTCACGGAACCGGCGCATCCGACCCGGCAGGGACCGCCAGCAGCCTGTGACCGTCCGCAACGCGGCCGTCACCATGACTTGATCGATTTGATCAGTGCGGATGACGAG
>DATARS010000119.1:0-5727 GCA_036269455.1 Candidatus Dormiibacterota bacterium
TGCTGCCGGGCGGCGCTGCTGGTGGGGATGGCCTGGGGCGGCGAGCCCGGCGACCCCCGGCTCGGCTCCGAGCTCGTCACCACCCGGTCGGTCGCCGCCCGCGCCGCCCTGGGGACGCTGCGCGCCGACCGCCTGCGTGCCCACGTCGAGCGCCGACGCGCCGCCCGGCGGGTGCGCTACGCGGTCTGCGTCGACGGCGACGCCCCGCCCGAGCTCGGCGCCGCCGACCGGCTCTCGGCGCGGGCGTGCTGCGCGCGCACCCTGCTGCGCGGGGCATTCCTCGCCGGGGGCGCGGTCAGCCATCCCGAGCGCCCCGCCCACCTCGAGATCCTGTCGCGTTCGGCGGAGGCCGCCGGGGCGCTGGGCGCGGCGCTGCGCCGGCTCGGGGTGGAGCCCACCCTGGTCGAGCGGCGGGGGCGGTGGATGGTCACGGTGCGCGCCGGCGAGGGGGTCGGCGCCGCGCTCAGCGTGATCGGCGCCCAGGGTGGCCGGCTGCGCTACGAGGAGGGGCGGGTGGTCCGGGAGATGCGCGCCGAGGTGAACCGGCGCATCAACGGTGAGACCGCCAACCTGCGCCGCACCGCCGACGCCGCGGTGCGGCAGGTCGAGGCGGCGGGACGGCTCCGCGGCGACCCCGCGCGCTGGGAGCAGCTTCCCCCGGGACTGCGTGAGGCCGCCGAGCTGCGCCTCCGCCATCCCCAGGAGAGCCTGGCCCGGCTGGCCGCCCTCGCCGGCATCAGCCGCTCGGCGATGGCCGGCCGGCTGCACCGCCTCACCCTGTCGGCGCAACCTCCCGAGGGCTGATTCATCATCGAAAACCCCGCCCCGGGGGGAGGTTGGGCTCCGGTGGTGGGATGCTAGGCTCACGACCGCCCAGCAGGGGCGGGTAGGAGCTCGTGGCGTGCGGGGGACACAGGAGACAGGTGTGGGCGTGAAGATCGGCATCAATGGCTTCGGGCGCATCGGACGCAACGTGTACCGAGCACTCCAGGAGCGGGGCGGCGACCTCGAGGTGGTGGCGGTCAACGACATCACCAACCCGGCGACGCTCGCCCACCTGCTCAAGCACGACACCATCCTCGGTGCCTATCCGGGCAAGGTCTCGGTCGACGGCGACAACCTGGTGGTCGACGGCCAGCGCTTCCGGGTGCTCGCCGAGCGTGACCCCGGCAAGCTGCCCTGGGGTGAGCTCGGGGTGGAGATCGTCATCGAGTCGACCGGGCTCTTCACCGACGCCGCGAAGGCACGCGCCCACATCGACGCCGGTGCCCGCAAGGTGGTGATCTCCGCGCCCGCGAGCAACGAGGACATCACCATCTGCATGGGCGTCAACGACGCCGCCTACGACCCCGCCCTCCACCACATCGTCTCCAACGCCTCGTGCACCACCAACTGCCTGGCGCCCGTCGCCAAGGTGCTCCAGGAGAGCTTCGGGATCGAGAACGGGCTGATGACCACGGTCCACGCCTACACCAACGACCAGCAGGTGCTCGACGCCCCGCACAAGGACCTGCGCCGGGCGCGCGCCGCCGGGCAGGCGATCATCCCGACCACCACCGGCGCCGCCAAGGCGGTGGCGCTGGTGCTCCCCGAGCTCAAGGGCAAGTTCCACGGCATGGCGCTGCGCGTGCCGGTGCCCGACGTGAGCCTGGTCGACCTCACCGCGACCCTGAGCCGGCCGACCACCGCCGCGGAGGTGAACGAGGCGATGCGGGCGGCGGCGGAGGGGCCGATGGAGGGGATCCTCGCGGTCACCGACGAGGAGCTGGTTTCAGCCGACTTCCTCCACAACAGCAACTCCTCGATCGTCGACCTGCTCTCGACCATGAGCATCGGCGACGCCACCGTCAAGGTGCTCGCCTGGTACGACAACGAGTGGGGGTACTCCTGCCGCATCATCGACCTGGTCAACCACATGGCGGCCCGGCTGTGACCCGGCCCGACCGCTCGCGGTGAGCACGACGGCGGTGAAGGCCAAGAAGGGGATCGACGACATCGCCATCGGCGGCCGCCGGGTGCTGCTGCGCGTCGACTTCAACGTCCCCATGGAGGGCGGGCGCATCGTCGACGACCGGCGCATCCGGGCGGCGGTGCCCACCATCGAGGCGCTGCGCGAGCGCGGCGGCCGGGTGGTGGTGGTGACCCACTTCGGCCGTCCCAGGGGGAGGGTCGACGACGCGCTGCGGGTCGCCCCGCTCGCACGACGTCTCGGCGAGCTCCTCGACATCGTCGTCCCGGTGGCCGGCGACAGCGGTGGCGACGGATCGCTCGCCATGGTCGAGTCGCTCTGCCAGGGCGACGTCTGCATGCTCGAGAACATCCGCTTCGACCCCGAGGAGGAGACCAACGGCGAGCGGCTCGTCGGCCGCCTCGCGGCGATCGGCGACGTCTACGTCAACGACGCCTTCGGCGCGGCGCATCGCGCCCACGCCTCGACCGAGGGGGTCGCCCACCGCCTCCCCGCGGTCGCCGGCCGGCTGATGCAGCGCGAGCTGGAGATGCTCGGCGGCGTCCTCGAGGCGCCGCGGCGCCCGCTGGTCGCGATCGTCGGCGGCGCCAAGATCTCCTCCAAGCTGGGGGTGGTGCGCAACCTGCTCTCGCGGGTCGACACCCTCTGGCTCGGCGGAGCGATGGCCTGCACCTTCTACCGCGCGCTCGGCGAGGAGACCGGCACCTCGCTGGTCGAGCCCGACCAGATCGACACCGCGGTGTCGCTGCTCGAGGAGGCGCGCGGCGCCGGCGCCGACCTGCGCCTCCCCGTGGACATGGTCGTGACCACGACGCCGCAGCCGGGCGCACCGAGCGAGGTGGTCGCCTGGAAGGCGATCCCGCCGGACATGGCCGCGGTGGACGTGGGTCCGGACACGGTCCGCCAGATGGCGGAGAGCTGCGCGTCGGCGGGGACCGTGGTCTGGAACGGGCCGCTCGGCATCTACGAGATCGAGGACTTCGCGCGCGGCACCCGCGGCGTCGCCGAGGCGCTCGCCGAGAGCAGCGCGACCAGCGTGGTCGGCGGCGGTGACCTCGCCGCCGCGCTCGACTCGATCGGGGTGGCGGACCGGATCACGCATGTGAGCACCGGCGGCGGCGCCACGCTCGAGTTCCTCGAGGGGCGGGTCCTCCCTGGGGTCGCCGCCCTGCTGGACCGCGACTCGTGAGCGGTGCGCGCCGCCCGCTGGTCGCGGGCAACTGGAAGATGCACACCACCGTGCCCGAGGGCCTCGAGCTCGCCCGTGCCGTCGCCGGACTGGAGCGACCGTCGGGGGTCGAGGTGGCGGTGCTGCCGCCCTTCCCCCATCTCTGGCCCGTCGCCGACGTGCTGCGCGGCACGGGGATCGGCCTCGGCGCCCAGAACTGCTCCTGGGAGAATGCCGGCGCCCTCACCGGTGAGGTCTCCCCGGCGATGCTCGCGGGCTGGTGCGACCTCGTCCTCGTCGGCCACTCCGAGCGCCGCCACATCCTCGGCGAGACCTCCGAGACGGTGGGCCGCAAGCTGCGCCGCGCGCTCGAGCATCCGCTGCGGGTGATCCTCGCCGTCGGCGAGCTCCTCGACCAGCGCGACGCGGGCACCACCCTGGACGTCTGCCATGACCAGCTCGGCGCCGGCCTCGACGGCGTCGACGAGACCGCGCTGGCACGGGTGATCATCGCGTACGAGCCGGTGTGGGCGATCGGCACCGGCCGCACCGCCACCCCCGAGCAGGCCCAGGAGGTCTGCGCGGCGCTCCGCGCCCGCATCGCGGCGATGTTCTCGCCGGCGGCGGCCGGCGCGGTCCTGATCCTGTACGGCGGCAGCGTCACCGCCGACAACGCCGAGTCGCTCTTCGCCGAGCCCGACATCGACGGCGGGCTGATCGGCGGCGCGAGCCTCAAGCCGCAGGCCTTCGGCGCCATCATCGCCGCGGCAGCCGTCACCGCCGGGGCGACGGCGGAGCGGTGAGCGGCGGGCCGTGCGTCCTCGTCGTCATCGACGGCTGGGGCGAGAATCCCGACAGCTTCGGCAACGCCATCGCCGCCGCCAGCACGCCGCACATCGACGCGCTGCGCGAGCGCTGGGCCTGGACGACGGTGGCGGCGAGCGGGGCGGCGGTCGGGCTCCCCGAGGGACAGCAGGGCAACAGCGAGGTCGGCCACCTGACCATCGGCGCCGGCCGGGTGCTCTTCCAGAGCCTGCCGCGGGTGACCCGCGACATCGAGCAGGGCGGCTTCTTCCGCAACCCCGTGCTCGTCGAGGCGGTGCGGCGCGCCCGTGATCGCGGCACCGCGCTGCACCTCATGGGGCTGGTCTCCCCGGGTGGCGTGCACAGCCACATGAACCACGGCCTGGCCGTCGTCGAGCTCGCCCGGCGCGAGGGGATGGAGCGGGTGTGCATCCACGCGTTCCTCGACGGCCGCGACGAGCCCCCGACCAGCGCCGCGGGCTTCGTCCGCACCTTCGAGGAGGGGCTCGCCCGCATCGGGGTGGGACGCATCGTCACCGTCAGCGGTCGCTACTACGCGATGGACCGCGACCGCCGCTGGGAGCGCACCGCCCGCGCCTACGAGGTGCTCGCCGGCGCCGGGGACCGCACCGCTCCGGCGGCCGTCGACTACATCGAGGCCAGCTACGCGGCAGGGGTCAACGACGAGTTCGTCGAGCCGGTCTCGATCGTGCCCCCGGGGCTCGAGAGGGTGCGGATCGAGGACGGCGATTCGGTCATCTTCTTCAATTTCCGCCCCGACCGGGCACGCCAGATCACCCACGCTCTGGTCGACGAGGAGTTCGCCGGTTTCGCCCGCTCGCGGCGCGTCGCCGACCTGCACATGGCGGCGTTCACCGAGTACGAGTCGGGAATGCCGGTGCCCGTCGCCTACCCCGGCGAGGAGGTGCGCGACACCCTCGGCGAGGTGGTGAGCGCCCACGGGCTGCGCCAGTTCCACGTCGCCGAGACCGAGAAGTACGCCCATGTCACCTACTTCATCAACGGCGGACGGGAGCAGCCGCTGCCCGGCGAGGACCGGCTCCTCGTCCCGTCGCCGAAGGTGGCCACCTACGACCTCTCCCCCGCGATGAGCGCCGAGGGGGTGACCGAGGCGGTGCTCGACCGCGTCAGGGCGGGTGGCGACGCGCTGATCGTCGTCAACTTCGCCAACCCGGACATGGTCGGCCACACCGGTGTCCTCGACGCCACCGTCGTCGCCTGCGAGACCACCGACCGCTGCATCGGCAGCATCACCGACGCGGTGCTCGCCGCCGGCGGGTCGATGCTCATCACCGCGGACCACGGCAACGCCGAGTACAAGATCGACCCCAGCGATGGTTCGCCGCTCACCGCGCACACCACCAGCCCGGTGCCGGTGATCCTCTGCGGCGACGGTGCACGCGAGCTGCGCGCCGGCGGCGGGCTCGCCGATGTCGCGCCCACCGTGCTCGGCGTCCTGGGCCTCCCCGCACCTGCAGCGATGACCGGACGCGACCTCCGCGAGACCGCCACCGACCTGTGACCCGGTGGCCCGCAAGATGCGGGCCCAGGGCTCGTTCCCCCATGTGGGTTCGTCCCGATCGCAGCAACTGGGCGTATTTCTCTGGGGGTCGGTGTCGTGGGTCGCGTTGGACCGCGCGGACGTCGTGGTGTGCTCCTGCGGGTGGTCGCAGGAGGGATCGCCGCCGCCGCTCTCGTCGCCGCCGTCCATCCCTTCATCGCATTCGGTGCCCCGGCGGGCGCACTCCCCAACTTCAGCGTCGAC
>DATARS010000120.1:0-10456 GCA_036269455.1 Candidatus Dormiibacterota bacterium
ACCCGGTCGAGGTCGAGGAACGCGCGCGCCCCCGCGCGGGGCGCGACGCCGGCCTGCCGCGCCCTCACCGGCGCCGCCTGCGCCGCGGCGCCCCCGGCCCCGGCTCGGGACGGGGCATCGCCTCCTCGATCTCCGCCAGCAGCCCGCGGGGGTCGACCACCGGGACGACCAGGTCGTTCTCGAAGAGGTACTGGCGGCCGAGCAGCCGGCGCAGCTTGATCAGCTGGTCCGGGGCGATCTCGAGCCGCACGGTGAGCGCCTCCTCCTCCAGCCACCGGGTCACCGGCCGGGGGAGCAGCTTGCGCCGCTCCGGCTTGTTGGCGATGGACCCGATCCGGGCCACCTTCGCCCGCTTCACCTCGTGGAGGGCGATCCGCATCGTCGTGCCGGTGCGCCGGACCACCAGGTGCGGACCCTCGACCGCGAGCGTGCTGAAGCGCTGGCGCAGCCAGAAGTTGAAGGCGAGCCCGTAGAGGCCGGCGCCGATGAAGCTGATCAGAGTGGTGCTCTGCGAGCTCTTGCCGTGCTGGAACATCGGCTCGACCACGGTGGCCGCCAGGCACGCCGTCGCCAGCACGAGCAGCGGGAGGCGCATCCGCCGCCAGCGCTCGATGTCGTACAGGATGGCGTGGCGACGGACGGGCATGGGGCGGCGCCGAGGATACCTGCCCGACCCTCTCAGAGTGTCGTCAGACGCTCGTTACATGGCCTTCACAAGTCCTCACCGGAACTGAACAGGCCCGAGTGGCGACCGGGGGTATGGTGAGGACACCGAGCGCGACAGCGCTCCTGAACTCGAAGCTCATTCCCTTCCTTGGAAAGGCCGGGGCCCCAAGCCCCGGCCTTTTCATTTTCCCGCGCCCTGGCCCCCGGAATCGGGAACGTCCGTTCGCACCCGGCGGACCGCGTGCTGCCAGGCCGCGTACTCCTCCACCGGCCGCCTGCCGGGATCGGCAGGCTCGAAGCGCCGGCCCGGGCGCCAGGCGGCGGCGACCGCCTCGGGCCCGTCGAGCAGCCCGGCGCCGACCGCGGCGAGCCAGGCCGCGCCGAGCCCGGTGGTCTCGGCGGTCGAGGTGCGCGCCACCGGGATGCCGAGCAGGTCCGCCTGGAACTGGAGCAGCCCGTCCATCACGCTGGCGCCGCCGTCGACGCGGAGCTCGTCGAAGTGCGCTCCCGCCGCCTCCATCGCCTCGACCACGTCCCGGGTGCGCCAGGCCATCGACTCGACGACCGCCCGCACCACGTGGGCGCGGCGCACCCCGGCGGTGAGCCCGAGCAGCGCGCCGCGGGCCCCGCTGTCCCAGTAGGGGGCGCCGAGGCCGGCGAGGGCGGGGACGAAGTGGCAACCGTTGGTGTCGGGGACGCTGTCGAAGAGCGGGCCCGCCTCGGCGGGCGAGGCGATCAGCCCGAGCCCGTCGCGCAGCCAGCCCAGGCCGGCGCCGGTGACGAAGATGCTCCCCTCCAGGGCGAAGCGGTCGCGGCCGCCGAGCCGCCACGCCACGGTGGTGAGCAGCCCGTGGGCGGGGTCGGGGAGGGTCTCGCCGAGGTTGCAGAGGACGAAGCTCCCGGTTCCATAGGTGTTCTTGCTCATCCCCGGGAGGACGCACGCCTGGCCGAAGAGCGCCGCCTGCTGGTCGCCGGCGATCCCGCAGATCGGGAGGCTGCGGCCGAGGAACGCGGCGGGATCGGTGTCGGCGACGTGACCCGCGGAGTCCGACACCTCGGGGAGCAGAGCCGCGGGCACGCCGAAGAGGTCGCAGAGGCCGGGGTCGAAGGCGCCGGCGCCGAGGTCCCAGAGAAGGGTGCGGCTGGCGTTGGAGGGATCGGTCGCGATCCGCCGCCCGCCGCTGAGCCGGGCCACCAGCCAGGCGTCGACGGTGGCGGCGCAGAGCTCCCCCCGCTCGGCGCGGGTCCGCAGCTCGGGCCGCTCGCGGAGGAGCCACTCGAGCTTGGTGGCGGTGAAGTACGGGTCGAGGAGCAGGCCGGTGCGGCGGCGCAGCTCGGGCTCCTCCCCCGCCCGCCGGTGCGCCTCGCAGATCTCCGCGCTGCGGCGGCACTGCCAGACGATCGCCGGCGCCACCGGGCGCAGTGTCGCCCGCTCGAAGACCACCACCGTCTCGCGCTGATTGGTGATCCCCAGCGCCGCCGGCCGCACCTCGGTGTCGAGGAGCTCGCCGCAGGCGCCCGCGACCGAGGTCCAGAGGTCCTCGGCGTCCTGCTCCACCCAGCCCGGATGCGGATAGGAGACGGGCACCTCGCGGTAGGCGCGGCGGTGGACGGTGCCGTCGACCCCCACCAGCAGCGCGGTGGTGCCGGTCGTGCCCTGGTCGACCGCCAGGAGCAGCGGCTCGGCCACTACTCGCCGGCGAAGCGCGGGGCGCGCCGCTCGGCCTGGGCGGCGATCCCCTCGCGGAAGTCGCGGGTGCGCAGCAGGGTACCGAGGTTGGCGGCGAGCGCGCTGCGCTGGCCCTCCTCGACATCGGCGCCGGCGGGGTCGGCGAGCAGCAGCGGCTTGAGGTGGGCGATCGCCAGCGGCGGGGTGGCGGCACAGCGCGCCGCCCAGCGATCGGCGGCCTCGTCGAGATCGGCGCGCGGCACCATCTCGTTGATGACACCCCAGCGCTCCATCGTCACCGCCGGGACGCGCTCGGCGAAGAACAGCATCTCCTTGGCGCGGGCCATGCCCACCTCGCGCTTGAGCCGGGGGATGTGCCCCAGGTCGGGGAGGAAGGCGTAGCGCATCTCCATCATCACGAAGAACGCGTCCTGGGAGGCGACGCGCAGGTCGCAGGCGAGCATCAGCGCCAGCCCGCCGCCGATGCAGGCGCCCTGGACCACCGCGAGGGTGGGCACCGGGCAGCTGTCGATGCTGTCGATCGTGTCCTGCAGGGTGCCGGCGTCGATGTCGATGCGCTGGCCGTTGCCGCCGGAGGCGCTGCTCGCCACCTGGATGAGCAGGCCGCGGTCGAGGCCGGAGCAGAAGCTGTCGCCCTCGCCGCGCAGCACCACCGCGCGCACCCCGGGCCGGCGGGCGCGGTCGCCGAAGGCCTGGCCCAGCACCCGCCAGGCCTCGAGGTCGAGGGGGTTGCGGTGCTCGGGGCGGCTGAGGGTGACGGTGAGCACCCCGCGGTCGTCGAGCTCCATGCGGGCCGAGGCGGTCATCGGTGGTCCTCCGGGTGGGCGGCGGCGCTCAGGCGTGGCCGAGCGGCTGGGGCTGCCCGGCGGCGCACCCGCAGCCCCGCTCGGCGGGCAGCGAGGAGACCAGCCCGCGCAGCGCGGTGCGGAGACGCTCCGTGTTCTGGCTGAAGACGGCGAAAACCTCGGCCTGGGTGACGGGGCGCACCTCGGGCGCGCCCTCCAGGCCGCAGTCGTAGTCGGTGACCAGGGAGAGGTTGACGTAGCACATGCCCAGCTCGCGGGCGAGCATCACCTCGGGGTACTGGGTCATGTTGATCACGTTCCAGCCCGCGGCGGCGTAGTGGCTCGACTCGGCGCGGGTGCTGAAGCGCGGTCCGTTGATCACCACCACGGTGCCGCCCTCGTGGACCCGCAGCCCGGCGGCCCGCGCCGCCGCCGCCGCCAGCGGCCGCAGCTCCTCGCAGTAGGGGTCGGCGGCGCTGAGGTGGGCGACCTCGGGTCCGTCGAAGTAGGTGTCGGCGCGCCCGCTGGTGCGGTCGACGAGCTGGTCGCACACCACCACCTCACCGGGGGCGTGGGCGGCGCGCAGGCTGCCGACCGCGCAGGGGGCGAGGACGCGCTCGACGCCGAGGTGATGCAGCGCCCAGAGGTTGGCGCGGTAGTTGATGCGGTGCGGCGGCAGGGTGTGGCGGGAGCCGTGCCGGGCGAGGAACGCCACGGGGCGGCCCTCGACCTCGGCGACGGCGAGGCGATCGCTCGGCGGGCCGTATGGGGTGTCGACCTCGAACGGCTCCGCGCCCTCGAGGAAGTGGTACAGACCCGAACCCCCGATGACGCCGATCGACGCGATCCGCCGCTCACCCATGGCGCAGCATGGTGGCACGTCGGCGGCGGCGAACGGCATCCGCGCGAAGTGTCACGAAGCTCGCCAACACCACGAATCATCGGATTCCGCGGATTCCGTCCACACCCGGGGATTCGTTGATAGGATTGACGCGGGCGAGAGGACGGGGCCTTGACGGCCACTCTCACCTGGTCAGGAAGGGAGGCCCATGCGAGGCAGCGTTCGCGGGCGCTCCGCGCACGTGCGCGCGGGCGCTTCGATCTCGATGGTACCGGCTGCGGTCCGGCTGTGCCGGGCGACGCGGCGGCGCGGGTGTCAGCGGTGAGCGTCGAGTACGTCCCGCCCGACGACGACCCGCGCGCCGAGGCCGACGACCTCGACGAGCTGCTCGATCTCGCCGCGGAGCTGTCCGCGCCCGAGGAGCTCCCCCTGGCCTGGGACCGGCGTGCCCGCTTTGCCGGCGGCGGGATGATGGCGCGCCTTCTGCACGGCGGCCGGGCCGGCGGCGAGGAGGAGGCGTACCCCGACGAGGAGGACGTCGCCGCCGCGCCCGGCGTGGCGGGCACCGGCATGGTGCGCTGGCACCTCGACGCCGCGGTCGCCGAGCTCGGTGACCTGTCGCTCGCCGAGGAGCCCGAGCCCGAGACCCGCCGCTTCCTGCCCGCGATCGTCACCGACCGGCCGTGGATCCCGATCCCCTGGCGCAAGCCGCTGGCGGTGAGCGGTGGCCTGCTGCTCGTCGGCGTGGTCTCGGGCATCCTCTTCCACACGCTCGGACCCGACCGCACCGCGTCGATCCCGTTCACCCAGCCGTCGCTGGTGCTGGGACCGGTCGCCGGTCCCCTCGACGTGGGCCGGTTCCCGACCCTGGCGGCGCTGCCCCGGACCAACCCGACCGCGCCGCCGAAGGTGACGCCTCCGCCGGTGAGCCCGGTCCAGTCCGGCGGGTCCGCAGCGGTCGCCTCGACGACCTCGGGCGGCTCGTCGACGAGCAGCGCGCCGGCCGACCACGTCATCGCGCCGCCGGTCAGCGATCAGCCGCCCATCTACGGCGGACCGAACGGCACGGGCTTCAACCCCTTCCCGGGGGCGACGCCCTTCCCGACCAACACGCCGACCCCGCGGCCGACGCCGTCGCACACCGCCAAGCCGACCCCGAGGCCGACCACCTCGCCCAGCTTCACGCCGGGCCCGAGCTTCAGCCCCGGACCGTCGCCGAGCGGGTCGCCGTCGCCGCGCCCGAGCTCGACGCCACAGCCGACGAACACGCCTCAGCCCACGTCGACGCCTCAGCCGACCAACACGCCCAACCCGACGCCCAACCCCACGCCGCATCCGACGCCGAACCCCACACCCAACCCGACGCCGTTCCCGACGCCGCGTCCCACGCCGACGCCGTTCCCGACGCCGCGGCCCACGCCGACGCCGGCCCCGACGCCGCGTCCCACGCCGACGCCGGCTCCGACGCCGCGTCCCACGCCGACGCCGGCTCCGACGCCGCGCCCCACGCCGGCCCCGACGCCGCAGCCCACGCCCCAGCCGACCACGGGTCCCAGCCCCTCGGCCAGCCCCTCGCCGACGGGTCCGTAGCCCGGCTCTCCTCGCGCGCGCCCGGATCCCTCGGTGGCGGCCCGGGCAGGATTTGTGGGGCTTTCCCGTTTACAGGGGGAGCGCCCGCTCGCCAGAGGAAGGGGTGAGAGAGATCATGCGAGGCTTCCAGCCGCGGGTCCGCGCCGTGCGGACCGCAACCGTCGAGGTCATCGTCCCGCGATGACCGAGATTCTTCATTCCACCGACGCGCAGCACCCCGAGGAGGATCTCGAGGAGCTGCTCGACCTCGCCGCCGAGCTCGCACCCCCCGAGCAGCTGGCCGAGGCCTGGGATCGCCGGGCTCGCTTCTCGGGCGATCGCTTCAGCCACATGATGCGCTTCGTCGACAGCGAGGAGGAGACGGCGGCCGAGGCGGCCACCCAGCTCCCCAGCCTCGACGAGCGTGAGAGCGCGCGCCAGCAGCGCGATCGCATCCGCGCGGTGATCTCCTCGCTCGGCGACCTCTCAGTGAGCTCGCCGGCCGAGGCCGAGGCCGACGCCTCGACCCGGGCGCTGATCCCGTTCGCCAACCGCCAGGCGGGCTGGCGCTGGATCGACGGCAGCGACGCGGCCCCGCGCTCCCAGTGGCGCAGGCCCGCCGCCCTGATCGGCGGCGTCGTCGCCGGCGGTCTGGTGCTGGGCGTCGCCTGGCACACCTGGGGCCCGGAGATCGGCTCGGTGCCCTACACCCCTCCGGCGCCGAGCGCCGGCAGCGTGGCGGGCCTCCCGCTGCCGAGCTACCAGCCGTTCCCCGTCTACACCCCGCTCCAGTCCTCGGCGGCGGCGGTGATCCCCAACCCGATCGCGGTCGTCCCCATCGGCTCGCCCCCGGCGACCGGCCACAACGGCGGCTCCCCGTCGTCGCCGGCGAACCAGATCCTCGGCGCTCCGATCCAGATCATCTCCGGGCCGACCACGTCGCCGATCATCGTGACCCCGGCGCCGACCCCGTTCCCGACGGCCGCGCCGACCCCGGTCCCGACCGCGGCGCCGACCCCGGTGCCGACGGCGACCCCGGTCCCGACCCCGACGCCGACCCCGGCGCCGACCGCGACCCCGGCCCCGACGGCGACGCCGACCCCGGCGCCGACCGCGACCCCGACGGCCGCCCCGACGCCGTAGCCCTGGCCGCCTAGCGGCGCATGAGCCCGGCGATGGTCTGCCCGGTGACGGGCGAGGCCACGCCGTGCTCGGTGACCAGCGCGGTCACCAGGGACGCGGGGGTGACGTCGAAGGCCGGGTTCAGCGCCCGGGTCGACGCCGGAGCGATGAGGTCGCCGCCGAGCTCCAGCACCTCGGCGGGGTCGCGCTCCTCGATGGGGATGTCGGCGCCGGTCTCGCAGGCCGGGTCGACCGTGGTCGTGGGTGCGACCACGTAGAAGGGCAGCCCGTGGTGGGCGCAGGCGACGGCGAGCGAGTAGGTGCCGACCTTGTTGGCGACGTCGCCGTTGGCGGCGATGCGATCGGCCCCGACGAGCACGGCATCGACCGCGCCGTGGAGCATCAGCGTCGCCGCCAGCGAGTCGACGATGACCAGGTGCGGGATCCCCGCCTCGCCGAGCTCGTAGGCGGTGAGCCGCGCGCCCTGCAGGCGCGGCCGGGTCTCGTCGACGAAGACCACGTCCAGGGTGCCGCGCGCGTGGGCCTCGTAGACGGGGGCGAGCGCGGTGCCGGAACCGACGGTTGCGAGCGATCCCGCGTTGCAGTGGACGAGCACCCTCGCGTTGTCGCCGAGCAGCTCGGCGCCGTGGCGCCCCATCGCCGTGCACGCCTCCGCCTCGAACCGCTCGAGCGCCGCGGCCTCGGACTCGAGCGCCTCGGCGACGTCGGCCCCGGAGGGCAGCCCGGCGTCGCGCATCACCGCCCGCCGCATCCGGTGGACCGCGCCGGCGAGGTTGATCGCGGTCGGACGCGCGGTCTCGAGCACGGCGCAGGCGTCCTCCGCGGCGCGTCGCACCACCGACGGGTCACCCCCCGCCTCCGCCGCCGCCCGCGCGGCCACGGCGACCCCGTGCGCCGCGGCGACCCCGATCGCCGGAGCGCCGCGGACCGCCATCGTGCGGATCGCCTCGGCGACGTCAACCGCCGTGGCACAGCGGAGCTCCTGCCGCCGGCCGGGCAGCAGCCGCTGGTCGAGGAGGACCAGGGTGCCGTCCTCGTAGCGAAGCGTCGCCGACGGGCTCACCCCTGCACGGTACGCCCCCGTCAGGTGGTGTGGGTCAGCCGGTGACCGCGAGCATCCGGTCGATCGCCCGCCGGGCGCGGGCGGCGATCGCGGGCGCCACCGTGACCCGGGGCTCGAGGTGCTCGAGCGCCGTCGCCACCTTGTCGAGGGTGATCCGCTTCATGAACGGGCAGACCGCGGCGCGCGAGGCGGGGACGAACCGCTTGGTGGGCGCGAAGCGCTGCATGCGGTGGAGGATCCCCAGCTCGGTGGCGACGATGAAGGTCGACGCCGGCGACTCCACCGCGCGGGTGACCATCCCCTCGGTCGAGGTGACCGTGGTGGGCACGCCGCGCAGATCGCCGTGGCTGGCGCGGTACAGGGTCGAGGTGGTGCAGCCGCACTCGGGATGGATGAGCAGCTCGGCGTCGGGATGCTCGCGGAGCATGGCGTCGAGGTGCGCGGGGTCGATCCCCGCGTGGACGTGGCACTCGCCCATCCAGATGTGCATCCTCCGGCCGGTCACACGCTCGACGTGAGCGCCGAGGAACATGTCGGGGAGGAAGAGGATCTCGCGATCCTCCGGGATCGACTGCACGACCTTGGCCGCGTTCGACGAGGTGCAGCAGTAGTCGGACTCCGCCTTCACCTCCGCGGTGGTGTTGACGTACGAGACCACCACCGCCCCGGGGTGCTCCGCCTTCCAGGCGCGCAGCTGCGCGGCGGTGATGGTGTCGGAGAGCGAGCACCCCGCCTCCAGGTCGGGCAGCAGCACGACCTTCTGCGGGCTGAGGATCGCCGCCGTCTCCGCCATGAAGTGGACGCCGCAGAAGACGATGACGTCCGCCTCGGTCTCCGCCGCCTGGCGGGAGAGCCCCAGCGAGTCGCCGACGAAGTCGGCCACGTCCTGGACCTCGGGGAGCTGGTAGTTGTGGGCGAGGATCACCGCGTTGCGCACCCGGCGCAGCCGTTCGATCCGCTTGACGAGTTGGGCGACCTCGATCTCGGGGTCGACCTGGATGGCCACGGCTCAACTCCCCCGGGGTGGTGGGCTATTTGAGGTCAGGATAACTCAAACTCGCGGAATCGGCGCGTCGCGGGGGTGTCGCGGGAGATCGGGGCGCGTGCGTACGGACGTACGGAGGTGCTCGGGTGCAGGCCCGCTCATGCACAGCTCGATGACCGCCTGGTCGCCAGGGCGCGTGGCGCGCGGCGTCGCACGCCGCCGTCGTGGAGGCCGAGAGGTCGTTGCCCCCAAGGAGTTCGAAGTCCTTGACATCACGAACATCTGTTCGCCAGTATACACAACGATGTGTAGGAGCAACCTCTTCACAGACCCCTACGAGGAGCTGGACGCAGCCGTCAAGCGCTTCATCGCTGGCACCCGGACCTCGTCGCCCTCGGCCCTCGAGATCGGTGATGCGATCGTCCGCACACAGGGGCTCATCGACGCGCTGCGCCTGAAGCTCGCCCGTGACGCAGCCCGCTTCGCGGCCACCGACGAGTGGGAGCGGCAGGGGTTCACGTCTCCGGTCGCGTGGCTCACCAACGAGTGCCACATGAAGCCCGGCGAGGCCGGCGACGCCATCTGCGTCGGCGACAAGGCGGACTCGCTGCAGCACAGCGTCGAGGCGATGGGCACCGGCCGGGTCGGCTTCGCCCATGTGGCCCTGCTCGCCAGGACGGCCGAGACCGTCCAGGAGTCGGGCGCGCAGCTGGACGAGCTCCGGTTGCTGCGCAAGGCGGAGGCGCAGAGCCCCCACCAGTTCCGTCGCGACTGCGCCCATGCGCGTCACGCCGCCGACGCGGCCGCCTTCCAGAAGCGCCAGCAGCAGTGCGCCGACGAGCGCTTCCTCGAGGTGCGATCGCTCGGCGGCGACGACGGCGGCATCTGGGTGAAGGGCTTCATCGACGACGTCGGCGGTGCCACTCTGCGCGCCGCGCTCGAGCCCCTGGCGCGCCGGCTGGGAGCGGACGACGATCGCCCGCGAGGGCGCCGCATGGCCGACGCCCTCGTGGAGATGGCTGCGTACACGCTGAACACCGCCGGCCGGGGGGCGACGCACTGCCAGGTGCCGCACCTGCAGGTGACCACGACCCTGGAGACGCTCATCGGCGCCCCCGGAGCACCAGGCGGTGAGATGGAGGGTTGCCTCCCCATCTCCACGGCCGAGGTCCAGCGCGTGGCCTGCTCGGCAAACGTGCGGCGGATCCTGCTGGACCCCGAGTCACTGGTGGTCGACGTGGGCCGGGCCCGGCGCGTCCCCGCGACGGCCACACGGATCAAGGTGGAGCAGCGCGACCGTGGCTGCGTGTGGCCGAGGTGCCGTCGCCAGGTGCGCTGGACCGAGATCCACCACTGCGAACACTGGGTGCACGATGGCAAGACGGAGGAGGGCAACATGGTTCTCCTCTGCTTCAAGCACCACAATGACGTCCATCTGCGCGGCTGGCAGATCGTGCGCGTCGCCGGTGAACGCGAAGTGCTCGCCATCCCACCGGTTCCGCTCGGCGATCCCACCATTCGGATCAATGCAGACATGAGCCTGGGCGATGCAGGGATGGTCGCCCCTTGCTCTATGGCAGCGCCTGGGCGCGCGCGTGAGCACTCACCGCAGCGCCGGCGCCCGGCGCTGCGGCGGGAACGCTCAGCTCACGCGTCGCTGCGCGACGCCCGAATCCCGCTGACGACCTTCGCCAGCCCCGGGGCGTCGAGTACC
>DATARS010000121.1:0-33520 GCA_036269455.1 Candidatus Dormiibacterota bacterium
CAGCCTCGGCAGCCGAGAGCCAGTCGTGGAGTTCCGGGGCGATCATTGCTGTTACTGTATCGTAAATTCTTACTATAGAGTAAACGAACTCAGTGGAAGTCGTGAGAGGAGGGGGTCTGCCAGCCGGCGCCGGCGACGGGGCGGGTGTGGCCGTGCTGGGAGCGGGGGGCGGTGGTGGCGGCACCGCCGCCGAGGGCGGCGACGCGGTCGTCGAGGACGTTGCCGTCGGTGTCGAGCGCGCGGACCCGCTCGACGATCAGGTTGAGCCGTCCCGCCTGCGACTGCAGCCGTCCGTCGACGAGCAGCAGGGGATGGAAGTTGGCGACGCTGCGGGTGCGGCGTACCACCGCCGGGCGGAGGATGAGGTCGAGGTGACCGCCCTCGTCGGCGAGGGTGAAGAAGCGGAAGCCCTTCGCGGTCATCGGCGCCTGGCGGGCGATCACCAGGCCGCCGACGCGCAGCCGGGTGCCGTCGGGGAGGTGCCTCACCTCGGCGAGCGGGGTGCAGCCCAGCGCGTCCAGCCGCTCGCGGAGGAAGGCGACCAGGTGCGGGCCGGTGCTCAGCTCGCTGATGCGGTACTCCGCCGCGGTGCGGTCGCGGTCGTCCATCGGGGGCAGCGGCGGGGCGGGGGCGGGGGCGATCAGCAGCGGCGGGGGCGGGGGCTCGGTGGCCTCCTCCCGGGGGGCGTCGTAGGGGCGCTGCCCGGCGATGGCGCCGCGGCCGCGGGGCGGGCCGGTGAGGACCGATTTTTTCGACGTTCTGAGCGCTGACGCGCTCACTGGTGGGGGGGACTCCCCCAGGCCATCATCGCTTCGCGATGACAGCCTTCCCCATGACGCTCTGAGCGCTGACGCGCTCACTGGTCGGGGGCGGGGCTTGCGCGACACCCCGTCCTCGGCGGCGCGCAGCTCCCAGAGCAGCTCGCGGCGGGGGCGACCGGCGTGGTCGAAGGCGCCGACCATGACCAGGTTCTCCATCGCCGGGCGGGGGAGGGCGGTGCGCCGCCAGAACTCCTCCACCGAGGTGGCGCCGGCGAGCGCCGCCTCCTCGCAGCGGGCCCGCGCCTCGGGGCCGAGGCCGCGGACGTAGGCGAAGCCGAGCCGCACCGCCCAGCGGTCACCGGCACGCTCCACGGTGCAGCGCGCCCGGCTGCGGACGGCGTCGACGGGCAGGGTGCGCACCCCGTGCCGCTTGCCGTCCTCGACCAGCACCGAGGGGTGGTAGAAGCCCATCGGCTGGGCGTTGAGCAGGCTGCAGAGCCAGGGCGCGGGATGGTGGAGGCGCAGCCAGGCGGTCTCGTAGGCGGTCCGCGCGAAGGCGGCGGCGTGGCTCTTGCAGAAGCCGTAGACGGCGAATCCCGCCACCGCCTTGAAGATCTCCTCGGTGACGCCGGCGGGGATTCCGCGGACGCCGCACCGCGTGATGAACTCGTCGTGGAGCTCGGCCATCTCCAGCCGTGAGCGGTGGCGGTTCATCGCCCGGCGGAAGCGGTCGGCCTCGCCCGCGGTGTAGCCCGCCACCTCCATGACGATGCGCAGGATCTGCTCCTGGTAGAGCACCACCCCGTGGGTTTCGGCCAGGATCGGCTCCAACGAGGGATGCAGGTAGGTGACCGGCTCCAGCCCCTGGCGGCGGCGCAGGTAGGGGTTGACGGCGTTGCCCTGGATGGGACCGGGGCGGATGATCGCCACCTGCACAATGAGGTCGTTGAACACCCGCGGCCGCGACTGGTGGAGCGACTGCTGCTGGGCGCGCGACTCGATCTGGAAGAGGCCGATGGTGTCGGCGGCGCAGATCACGTCGTAGACGCGGGGGTCGTCGAGGGGGAGGGCGTCGAGGTCGGGGCGCTCGCCGGTCGTCGCCTCGATGTGGTCGAGGCACTCCTTGATGGCGCTCAGGGTGCGCAGCCCGAGCAGGTCCATCTTGATCAGGCCGAGGTCCTCGACGTCGTCCTTGTTGAACTGCACGACGACTCGGCCGGGCATGGTGGCTCGTTCGACGGGGGCGATGTCGACGAGCGGCGCGCCGGTGACGAGCATGCCGCCGACGTGGATGCCGAGGTGTCGCGGGCAGCCCTCGATGCGCTGCATCAGGTCGAGGAAATGGGTCCACGGCAGCGAGTCGGTGAGCTCACCCGGCTCGAGCCCGGCGGCCTCGATGGCGTCGGTGGCGCTCCCCATGAACCAGGCGCCGACCGACTTGGCGAGGCGGTCGATCACCGGCTCGGGGACGTCGAGCGCCGCCCCCACCTGGCGCACCGCCATCCGCGGCCGGAAGGTGACGATGTTCGCGACCATCCCCGTGCGCTCGGCGCCGTAGCGCTCGTAGACGTACTGGATCACCTCCTCGCGGTGCTCGGTGGAGAAGTCGATGTCGATGTCGGGAGTGCCCTGGTGGTCCTCGTGGAGGAAGCGCTCGAAGAGCAGGTCGTGCTCCACCGGGTCGACGCGGGTGATGCCGAGCAGGTAGGCGACGATGCTGTCGGCGGCGCTGCCCCGCCCCTGCCCGGGGATGCCGCGCTCGCGGGCGAACCGCATGATGTCCCAGGTGATGAGGAAGAACTCGGCGAGCCCGGTGGTCTCGATGACCCCGAGCTCGCGGCGCAGCCGGGCGCGCACCGCGCCGGTCACCGGCCGGTAGCGCGCGGGCAGCCCCTCCTCGCAGAGCCGGGTCAGCACCGAGAGCGGGGTCTCGCCCTCGGGCACGGTGAAGCCGGGGAAGCGCACGTCGCTGAAGTCGAGGGCGAGGTCGCACTGCGAGGCCAGGTGGGCGGCGTGGTCGAAGGCCTCGGGATGCTCACCGAGCAGGGCGCGCAGCTCCGCCTCGGACTTGAGGCGGTGCTCGGCGTTGGGCAGCAGCAGCCCGTGGGCGGCGGCGCGGTCGAGGGTGGTGCGGTGGCGGATGGCGGTGAGCATGTCGAGCAGCGGCTTGTCCGCCGCGGTGGCGTGGACCGGGGTGTTCGAGACCACCGCGGGCAGCCCGCAGCGCCGCGCCAGCGCCGCCGTCTCCGCCACCAGCCAGCCGTCGGCGGGGTGGAGGTGATGGGTGAGCAGCAGCGCCACCCGGTCGCGCCCGAAGGCCTCGCGCAGCCGGGAGGCGGCGTGCGCCGCGGCGCGCCGGTCGCCGCCGAGCAGCGCGGCGGTGATCTCCGAATCCGGGCCGCCGGCGAGCACGGTGCAGCCGTCGAGCTCGGCGGGGTCGATCACCGCGGGCTCCCCGGCGGCGGGACGGCGGACCGACGGCAGCGACGGCCAGCCCTCGGGGAAGGGCCCGGCGGTGGTGCGCAGCGCCGCCGGCCGCTCCGGCGGGGGCAGATGGCGGGGCGGGGGCCCGGGCGGCTGCTCCGGTTCGCCGATCCCGGCGATGCGCAGCCGGGGCTGGCCCTTCTCGCCGGCGAGCTGGGCGGCGCTCACCGCCCGGCAGAGCTGGCGGTAGCCCCGGGAGCTGCGCGCCACCAGCCGCAGCCGGGAGCCGCCGGCGAGGTCGAGCTCGGCGCCGACCACCGGGTGGATGCCCGCCTTGCGAGCGGCGTGGACGTGGGCGACGGCGCCGTAGAGGCCGTTGCGGTCGCAGATCCCCAGCGCTCCCAGCCCGGCGGCGGCGGCGGCCTCGGCGAGCTCCCGGGGGGAGGAGGAGCCGTCGAGGAAGGAGTAGTGGGAGCGCGCGGCGAGCTCGGCGAAGCCCGTTGACATCACCACTTCTCTGTGTATACTTCTCGCCAGTCGTTTCGCTGACGCAGAGCAGAGGAGAAGGCGGAGTGAGGCCCCGGCCGGACGCCCCCAACACCCCCGTCCCCAGCACCCCCCGTCCCGTCCGCCGAAGGCCAGAGGGGCTGGACCGCCACTCCCCCAGCCGTGCCGTCCGCACACGACCGGCCGCGTCCCGGCCGCCCAGGGTCACCGGCCCCTCCCCGGCGATCCCATGGGCGGTCCGTGGCGCGGTGTTCAGTCATAGCGGCGCACCACCGTCCACCGGGCGGTGCCGAGCTCGCGGCAGAGCTCCAGGCAGTCGCCCCCGTCCACCAGGCAGCGGCGATACTCGCGGCGCACCGGCTCGCGCCACCAGTCGGTCTCCACGACCCAGCGGTTGAGGGTGCGGGCGACCGTGCGCCAGCCGCCCTCGAGCCGCACCGCGACCGGGTCGCCGCCGGCGCCGCCGCGCACCTCCCCCACCCCGCGATCGTCGAGCAGCTCGGTCACGGGCGGGCCGCCTGGGGCGCGGGGATGACCAGCTCCCAGGCGAAGCGGCGCTCGGGCAGGTCGCCGGGGTCGACGGTCAGCCGCGGCCGCACCACGGTGGCGGCGCCGAAGCGGTCCTGGAGGCGGGCCACGGCGTGGGCGACGGCGTCGCGCTCGGCGTCGCCGCGGCGCCAGAGCTCGACCTGGCGCCCCGAGGCGGTGGCGAGCTCGTCGACCTCGAGCCGCAGCCCCGCCACCGGTGCCCCGGGTTCCAGCGCCCCGAGCAGGCCGAGGACGGCGGCCCAGAGCTCGGCCGCCGAGCCGGCGGGGGCGGGGGGGACGCGGGTGCCCGCCGCCAGCGGCGGTCCTCCCTCGCCCTCGAGGACGAGGCCGACCCGGCCCGCCGCCAGCCCCCGCTCGCGCAGCCGCCCTCCGAGCACGGCGCAGGCGCGCTGGGCGCAGCGGCTCAGCAGTTCGCGGTCGGCGCCGCCGCCCTCGATGACCAGCCGCTCGACCAGCGTCCGCGGGGCGGTGGCGGGAGTGACCGGCGCCTCGTCCTCGCCCCGGGCGTAGCGGTGGACGGCGAGGCCGGCGTCGCCGCCGAACTGGCGGCCGAGGTCGGCGGGCGAGAGCGCGGCGACGGCGCCGAGGCAGTCGAGCCCCAGCGCGCCGAGCCGGGCGACGACGGCGGCGTCGACGGGGAGCAGCCCGGTCGGCAGCGGTGCCAGGAAGGCCGCCTCCTCGCCGGGACGCACCCGCCGGACGTGCCGCGGCGAGCTCACCCGCGCCGCCATCCAGGCGGTGAACCGCGAGCCCGCCACCCCCACCGCCGGCGCCTCCCCCAGCCCCCGGGTGAGCGCCCGCGCCGCCGCCGCCGCCCACGCCGCCTCGCCGGGGTGCTGGGCGTGGCACCCGCCGAGGTCGGCGTAGGCGAGCTCGTCGCCCATCTCCACCGAGGGCACCACCGCGCAGAGCCCGTCCAGCGCGGCGGCGCGCAGCTCCGCCACCGCCTCGACGTCGAGGTCGAGGATCACCGCCCGCGGGCAGAGCTGCTGCGCCTGTCGCAGCGGCATGCCGGCGCACACCCCCACCGCCCGGGCGGCCGCCGAGGCGGCGACCACCGGCAGCTGCAGCAGGGGGCCGCTGCCAACGATGACGGGCTCGTTCCGCAGCTCGGGATGGCGCCGCCAGGCGGCGAGCAGGCCGAGGTGCTCGAAGTGGGCGCAGAGGATGCGTGCCACCCGCCCCCTCCCCTACCCGGTGGCCGGCAGCGCCGCCGGCTCGGGCAGCGTCACCGTGGCGACCGGGGCGACCGCCGCCGCCGCCGGCGCCAGTGGCTCCTCGACCACCGCGGGCAGGCCGACCACCTCGGCGGGGGCCTGGGGACGCGGATAGCGGAGCAGCAGCGCCCCCTCGTTGTCGACCCCGCCGAGCTTCGACTTCACCACCCGCAGCCGCACCCGCAGCCCGATGACGTCGCCGTGCGCCAGCTGCCAGTCCAGCGGCGCACAGGCGACGGTGAGCGAGGAGGCGTACGCCAGCGCCGCCGGTGGTGGCGAGGGGGCGGAGACACAGGCGACCGCGCCCCGCGCCTCGACCGCGCCCACCAGGGCGGAGAGGGCGTGCTCCCATCCCCGCTCGCGACCGGCGCCGCCGCCGAGGGCGACCGCCAGCCAGGGCACCCCGGCGGCGACCAGGGTGCGGGCCATCGCCAGCCCCGGCCCCAGCCTGCCCCCGGGAGGACGGACCACATAGCAGGCGCCGAGGTCGGCGCCGAGGTCGGCGAGGAAGCCGGGGTCGAGGGTCCCGGCGAGGTCGAGGTAGGCGACCTCCATGCTCCGGCTCGCCCGGGCGGCGAGCGCCTGGAGGAGGGTGAGCCGTCCCGTCGCCCGGCCCCGCGCCCCGGCGAGCACCGCGATCCGCCCGCAGGGCAGCCCGCCGGGGAGCACCCCGTCGAGCACGGGCACGCCCGTCGACCACACCTCGGCCGGCATGGGGTCGCCGCCGAAGCGCACCGCCGCGTGTCCGTGACGGCGCTGCAGCCGTCCGACCACATCCTCGAGGGCCGCCCGGGAGAGCTGAGGCGACATGTCCTCTCGCATCCACCACCCACTCAGCACGTCGGTCCCGGCCTCGGACATCAGGGCGAGAGAGGGAAGGGAGGCTGGGTCGAGAAGTATAGCGAACATCCGTTCGTAGAGTGAGTTGACCGCGGGGTCGGTCGGCCTGGACGATCAGGGACGGCCGCTGCCGGCCTGAGCCTCACGGAGCCGCAGGTGGCGGCCAGGGCGGCCTCATTCCGTACTCTGTGCCCGCTCACAGAGGAGGACAGCGCCCGTGGCCCGCATCGCCATCACCGGGGGAACCGGCTTCGTCGGCATCCACACCTCACGTGCCCTCGCGGCCGCCGGTCACGAGCTGCGGCTGCTGGCGCGGGGCACGCGGAGCGGGCCGAGGCCCGCGGGGGCGGAGTGGGTGCGCGCCGACGTGGTCGAGGCCACCGGGCTGGTCGAGGCGCTCCAGGGGTGCGACGCCGTCGTCAACCTGGTCGCGATCATCCGCGAGAAGGGGGAACAGACCTTCGCCCGGGTGAACGCCCAGGGCACCGCCAACGTGGTGCGCGCCGCCACCGAGGCGGGGGTGGGGCACCTCGTCCACATCAGCGCCATCGGCGTCGACCCCGATCCGCGGTACCCGTACCTCGCCTCGAAGTGGGAGGGCGAGCAGGCGGTGCGCAGCGGCAGGGTGCCCTTCACGGTGCTCCGGCCGAGCCTGATCTTCGGCCCCGGCGACGGCTTCTTCACCATGCTGGCGAAGCTGATCCGGCTCAACCCGGTGGTGCCGGTGGTCGGCGACGGCCGCGCGCTCCTCCAGCCGATCGCGATCGGCGACCTGGCGCGGATCATCACTCTGTGCATCGAGCGCGGGCCCGACGGCCGGGTGCACGAGGTCGGCGGCCCCGAGCACCTCACCTACGAGCAGATCATCGACGTCATCAAGGTCGAGACCGGCCGCCACCGGCGCAACGTGCACGTGCCCGTCGGGGCGATGGTGCCGCTCGCCACCGTCATGGAGAAGGTCCTCCCCAATCCGCCGGTGACCCCGGGCCAGCTGCGCATGCTCGAGCGCGAGAACGTCACCCGGCTCGACGCGGTGGCCTCCCAGTTCGGCTTCGAGCCCATCCCCCTCGAGGGCCACGCCGCCTACCTCCAGGACTACTGAGCCCCGCGTGGACGAGGGGGTGGTCTTCGCCGCCGGCGTGCAGGCGTGGCAGCGCAGCCTGGGGTCGGTGCACGAGGTGGTCCGCCAGGAGCTGGTGACCCGCCAGCTCCACGCCCATCTCGGCGACGCCCCGTTGCGGGTGCTCGACGCCGGCTGCGGCCAGGGCACCCAGGCGATCCGGCTGGCGCGGCGCGGCCACCACGTGCTCGGCGTCGACGTCAGCGAGGAGCTGCTCGAGGCCGCCGCCGCCTCCGCCGCCGCCGAGCCGCCCGAGGTCGCCGCCCGGCTGGAGCTGCGCCGCGGCGACCTGCTCGACCTCGGCGCGGCGCTCGCCGGGGGTTTCGACCTGGTCTGCTGCCACGGCGTCGCCATGTACCTGCCCTCGCTCGCCGCGGTGATCGCCGCCCTTGTCACCGCCGCCCGGCCCGGCGGGCTGGTCTCGATCCTCACCCGCAACCGGGCGAGCCTGGCGATGCGCGCGGGGATGGCCGCGGACTGGCCGGCGGCGCTGGCGGCGTTCGACGCCCGCCGCTACACCAACCGCCTGGGGCTCGAGGAGGTGCGCGCCGACGAGCCCGCCGAGGTCCGGGCCGCGTTCACCGGCGCCGGCGCATCGATCCTGGCCTGGTACGGGGTGCGGCTGTTCATCGACCACTGGCCCGGACAGCCGCCGCCGCCGGACCTCGCCGCGCTCGTCGACGCCGAGGAGCAGGCCGGCCGGCGCGACCCCTATCGCGCCGTCGCCGCGCTCACCCACACCCTGGCGAGGACCGCCGCCCCCGGCTGAGTCGCCGATTCTCGCGGAATCGGTTACCTCGGGCCGCTCGTGCGTTCTAGCGGCAGGCGGCGGGCCGACCCACCCCCACAGCGCACGAGGTACCCCACATGCTCGACCGGTCCAGGCTGCTGGGCCTGATCACCGCCCGGGCGGCGGCCGGAGTCTCCGTGGCCGCCCTGGCCATGGGCGCCGGCACCGCGGCGGTGATGGCCTCCGGTGGCGTCGCGTCGGTGCCGACCTCGGCCGTGGTCACGACCACGACCAGCACCGACTCCACCACCAGCACCTCCACGACGACGGCCACGACCACGACCACCTCCACCACGGATCGTGACGCCCATGGCGACACCGCCCGCCAGGGGGTGATCGACTGCAAGGCCGCGGCTGCGGCCGCGGCCACCCACGGCATCGGCAGGTGCGTCTCGGTGATCGCCCACGGGACGACCACCAGCGCCACCACGACGACCTCGACCACCGACGGCGACCGCGACGGCGACGGCGAGGACGGCACGGGCGAGGATCAGGGCGACGGCCACGGCCAGAAGCCGGCCACGCATCCCGAGAAGAGCGACGATCACGGCGCCGCCTCCCACGGGCACGAACACCCCTGACGTGACACGCGGGGGGGAGGCGGCACCGTCCGCCTCCCCACCCCGCCGACGGTCACCCCCTCGCGGCCGGGCCGTGACCGTTGCCCTGGGGCGATGGCGTCCCACCACCGCCGTTCCCCCCCGCGCTCGAGTCGTGGCCGACGCCATGACCCGGCGGTGGGGTCGCTCCCTCGTCTCCATGCCCGGAGGACGCCCCCGGCGTCCCCCCGTTCCCCCGTCCTCGGTCGGTGTGGCCTCCGGACGCGTCCGCCGGGTCCGGGGTGGCCGGGTGGCCGGAGACCGGCGCCGGGGTCCCCGGCGCCGGTGCCGGCGATGCTCCACGTGCGATCCCCGGGTGACGGGTGCATCCCGCGGGATCGGTGGCGGCGGTGTTCCCGGCACCGCCGCAGCCCGGGGCCGGCGAGCCGCCCGGCGCCACCACCCCGGGGGCGGGGGACGACGCCGGCGGGGCCGAGCCGTGGGTGACCGCGACACCGGCGAGCGCGCCGGCGGCGATCACCACGACCGCGCCACCGGCCAGCGCCTTGGCGCCTGCGGCTGCGACCAGGGTGCGGAGCAGCACCCGCGGACCGGTGGCCGGCGGGGGAACACGGTGGCGCGCCGGCGGAGCCGGCTCGCGGGTCACCGCGGACAGACCGTGGTCGAGCTCGCTCTCGAGCCAGCGGTCGAATCCGTCGGTCACGGGGTCTCCCGGTCGAGGGGTCGGCGGGTGTTCGCAGACAGAACGCGCCGGCCCGGCGATGTACCCGATTCCCCCGTGGTGTCCCAGCCGAGGTCCTCGCGGAGCCGCGTCTTGGCGGTGGCGAGGCGCGAGGCGACCGTCCGCTCGGGGACGCCGAGGCTGGCGGCGATCTCGCGGTTGGAGTAGCCGTGGAGATGTCGCAGCACGATCACCGCCGCCTGCCGGGGGGGGAGCCGGCGCAGCGCGGTGAGCAGGTCGCGACTCATGCCGTCGGCGGGGTCGGCAACGGTCGCGGCGCCGCCGTGCAGGCGCAGCCGGTCACCGAGCTGGTGGAGGGTCTGGCGGCGGCGCGAGCTCACCGCGACGTTCAGCGCGATGCGGTGGACCCAGGCCTCGGGGGGCGCATCCGGCCGCCAGCGCGGCCAGGCCCGCAGGGCCCGCGCGAAGGTCTCCTGGGCGCCGTCCTCGGCGGCGGCCCGGTCGCCGAGCACGCCGATGAGGGTGGCGAGGATCTTGGGGTGGCTCTGCCGGTAGAGGCGCTCGAAGTCCTCGAGCGAGCCGGGCCGGAAGGGCATGGGGAGACCGTCGGAGGGCGCCACGACCACACCATGCCGCCCGGGGATGGCATCGACGTGCCCGAAGCGCCGCAACTCGGTGACGCCGCGCCGTTAAGAGATGTTCATTCCCGGCCACGGGGGTGATTCCCTGGTCACAGGCCGGAGATGCGCCGAGATTCGCCGCCGGAGCGGGTTTACGGTGCCGGTGTCGGCTTCAGAAAGGGCAAACCCTCCGCGAGGAGGGGACGCAAAGCCACGGGTCTCGAAGGGAGATGGCCGGGCTGCCAACGAAGTGACAGGCAGGGGCCGACAGCAAGGAGGGACGCTGTCATGGCCCCGGAGACGACGGTACCGGTCGCGGACGAGACCCAGGTGGCGCAGGCCCCCCGCCGTGGCCGCCGCGGCTCGAACCTCCTCATCGGAGCCGCCCTGGTCGCCGCCGTCACCGCCGGGTCACTGTGGGTCACCGGCGTCGGCGCCAGCCGGTCGGTCGTCGCCGCCGGCACCAGCTCCGCCGCCAAGCCGAGCTCCGGCGCCTCCGCCACCCCGTCGTCGCTCGGCGGCGCGGTATCCGCCGCGGCGAGCACCCTGCCGATCCTCGCCACCCTCCCCTCGGGTCCGGCGAACACGCTGATCAGCGGCGACGGCTCGCTCGACACCACCGTCGCGACCTACTCCGACTGCAGCGGCGCCACCGAGCTCACCCACAGCAGCGCGGCGATCGACACCTGCGTCAGCGGCCGCACCTACTTCGTCGGCCACAACTCCGGCGTCTTCACCCCGCTGCTCGACCTCGGCGTCGGCGACATCATCACCTACTACGACGGCACCGGCGTCGCCCACCGGCTGCGCATCGTGGAGGCGCGCGACAACTGGCTGCGCGACAACGGCGTGCCGCCGCTGGCGAACGGCAACGTCGTCGCCCAGTTCCAGACCTGCGAGACCGCCTACCCCGACGGCTCGCACGACCGGATCCTGGACGCCGTCGCCGCCTGATCAGTAGGCGATCGCCGGGTGTGCGGTCGCCGCGGCTGAGGTCGGGGTGCGCAGGAAGCGCACCGGGGTGATGCCGTCGCCGGGACCGTAGCCGAGCACCTCGCGCGCCGGGCCGGCGAGCCAGCCCTCGACGACGGTGCTGAACACCTCGCGCATCTCCACCGCGCGCACCATGTTGCCGTTCCTGTCGAGCTGGGAGAGCGACGGCTGGGCTCCGTACAGACCGCCGGCGACGCCCTCGCCGACGAGCAGCATCGGCGCCGCGGTGCCGTGGTCGGTGCCGCCGCTGCCGTCCTCGTTCACCCGGCGGCCGAACTCCGAGAAGGTCATCAGCATGTACCTCTCGGGGCTGCCGCTCGCCACCGCCAGGTCGTGGAAGCGGGCGATCGCCGCGTCGACGAGGCCGAGGAGGCGGTCGTGGTTCGGGTTCTCGGCGGCGTGGTCGTCGAAGCTGCCGAGCGTCACCATCGCGATCTCGACGCCGAGGTTCGAGGTGAGCAGGATCATCGCCGTCGCCACCTGGTCGGCGAGCGTCGCGGTGCTCGCCCCGGCGTTCGCCTTGGCGAGGGCCGCGATCGAGCGCACCGTGTTCACGGTGGTGCGGCCGCCGCTGAGCAGGGCGTCGGTGGCGGCGTCGCCGGTGCTGCCGCTGCAGCAGCCGAGGTAGCCCTGGTGCAGCCGCGCCGCCTCGCTGTTCGGCGCGTCGGCGCCGTCGTCGAAGTGGAAGCCGCCGAGCGAGGAGATGGCGACCCCGCTGGTGGTCTCGCCGGTGAGCAGCTTGGGCAGGTTGTTGCCGATGCTCACCGCGCGGAACGCGCCGCCGCGGCCGGGGGTGTGGTCGAGGTAGCGGCCGAGCCAGCCCGAGCCCTGCCTCAGCGCCGGATTGCCGCCCTGCCAGATGTCCATCGAGCCGAAGTGGGAGAGGTCGGGGTTGTCGTAGCCGACCCCCTGGACGATCGCCACCCGTCCCTGGCCGTAGAGGCCCTGGAGCTTCGCCAGACCCGGATGCAGTCCGACCCCCGCGGTTCCGGGCAGCGGCAGCACCTTCGACTGGGGGATGTTGATGATCGGCCGCTTCGAGTAGTAGTCGCCGTTGCCGAAGGGCACGATGGTGTTGAGCCCGTCGTTGCCGCCGGCGAGGAGCATCACCAGCAGCTTGCGGCCGCTGCTCGGGGTGGCGCCGGCGGCCGAGACCCGCAGCGCGGTGGCGTCGAGCCACATCGGCGCGATCACGGTGGCGGCCCCCATGGTGCCGCCGAGGCGGAGGAAGTGGCGTCGGGTGATCTGCATCTCGGTCACCGCAGGTTGTAGTCGGGCGAGGCGAGAAGCAGGGTGAGCACGCCCCGCGCCACGGTCTTGTCGTCGGCCTTGGCGGCGCGCGCCTCGGCGACGTAGCTGTCGATCGCCGCCGAGGTGGCGGGGAAGAGGTCGAGCAGCCCGAGCCGGAGCATCCAGGGCTGCGGCGAGGGCGCCGGGGTGCCGTCGAGCAGGGCGCCGAGCTGGTCGTCGGTGACCAGCGTCGCGGCCTGGGCGGCGAAGTTGTAGCGGGCGAGCAGCGTCGCGGTGTTCGCCCACGAGGTGCCGCCGTGCCAGCCGGCGACGTTCGGTGGGTCGAAGAGCACCTGCCCCATGGTGGCGCTCTCCTGGGCGAAGAGGTCGTTGGGGGTGGTCCGGTTCCCGGGCTGGCCGAGCAGCGACTCGACCAGGCCCACGGCCCCGTCGCCGCGGGCCAGGGAGAGGCCGCGGATGCTGCCGGCGACGAGCTCGGCGGGCGACTTGATGTTCCGCCCCGCGCCGTCGCTGAACTCCGGACGGAGCAGCAGGGTGCGGACCATCGGCTTGATCTGGTAGCCCCCGTTGACGAAGGCGTCGGCCATCGCCTGCACCACCTGCGGCTCCGGGTCGGGCCGGTGGAGGAAGGCGGCGAGCCGGCCGGCGACGTAGTGGGCGGCCACCGGCCCCTTCGGGTGCCGGTCGAGGACGATGTCGACGACGTCGTTCGCCGCCCACGGCCCGGTCTGGCCGAGCAGGGTCTTGACCCGGCCGTCGTGGAGGGCGGCGTTGAAGGCGGCGTTGCCCTGCTGGTCGACGGTCCACCCGGTGAGCGCCCGGGCCGCCTCGCGCACGTCGTTCTGGGTGTAGCCGCCGTCGTGGCCGAGGCTGAAGAGCTCCATGAACTCGCGGCCGTAGTTCTCGTTCGGCCTGCCCTTGCGATTGGTGTTGCCGTCGAGCCAGATGAGCATCGCCGGGTCGACGGTGATCGCCTTGCAGAGCGCCCGGAAGTCGCCCGCCGCCTGGCTGCGGAGCAGCCGGTTCTGGGCGATCATCAGGCCGAGCTTGCGCACCTTGACGTACCCGGTGGCGAAGTGACCGTGCCAGTGGAGGGTCAGCTTCTCCTCGAGCGGGTTGGGGGTGGTGGCCATCCGCTGCAGCCACCAGCGCTGGTAGGGCTGGGAGTTCGGCGGGTTCTTGTCGTCCCCGACCGAGGCGACCTCCTGGAGGGCGAGCACCTCGAGGTCGTCCGGCCGCCCGTTCGCGGTGGTGAAGCTCAGCAGGTGGTCGACGGTCGCCGCATAGCCGGCCGCCGCCCACTGATCGATCTCGGCGACGGTGGCGCCGAAGCCGGCCCGGGCGAAGAGCCGGGCGACCCGGCGGCGGTCGTCGGTCGGACCGACCGGCGCCGGCGCGGGGCCCGGCGGGGCGACCGGCGCCTGGAGCAACGGCCCCAGCAGCGATCCATGGGAGGAGTGCGGCGCGATCAGCCCGAGCGCGTGCAGGGTCTGCCCGAGCAGCCGGGACACCAGCGGTGCGGCCATCCGAAGTCCCTCTCGTCGGCGCTCCACCCCCCGGCGGGCGCCCGCCACTTGCGAAACTGAAGCGGATTAACGCACTGAAGGGTGTGATTCTTCCGGTTCGATCGGACCGATGATGGATCGCGCGACTCCGGCGACGGTCAGGGCAGGACGAAGGGCTTTCTGACCACCTCGTCGAGGACGAAGATCGTCTGGGTGGCCTGCACCATGGGCAGGCTCTGGAGGCGCTCGAGCACCACGTCGCGGAGGGTCTCGACGTCGGTCGCGCGCACCAGGATGAGGGCGTCGTGGGTGCCGGTGGTGAGCGCGCAGTACTCCACCTCGGGCATCTCCTGCAGCTCGGCGCGGAGCGCGCGCCAGTCGGGCTGGCGCACCGACAGGAGCACGAGCGCGGCGATGCCGAGCCCCATGCGACGGCTGTTCACCCGGGCGGTGAAGCCCTCGACGACGCCCTCGTCGCGCAGCCGCTCCAGGCGCGAATAGGCGTTCGCGCGCGACACCCCGACACGATCGGCGAGGGCGGCGATGCTGATCCGGCCGTCGTCGCGGAGCACCTCGAGGATGCGGCGGTCGATGCGGTCCAGGCCCGCCGGCTCCTGCGCTCTCGCCACGGCTCCGCACCTTAGAGCACCGGGGCAACGCAAGAAAGGCGGCGGCGGAGCGTCGGAGGGGATGAGGGGGACACGAGCCGGTCGGTCTGCATCCGGCGCAGACCGGGGCTTGTCGACCTCATGGGAGTCCGCCCATGCCCAAGCGACCGCTCCGTCGAGCGCTCATCGCCGCGATCGCCACCGGCATCCTCCTGGCCGGAGCCGTCAACCTGAGTGCGGCCTCTCCCGGCACCCCGGTTCTCCCGGCGGTGGTGCAGCTGGCCCAGAACATCCTGCCCGGCCTCGACAAGCTGGTCGCCACGGCACTCCCCGAGGCAACGACCCCCCTGCACCTCGGCATCGGGCTCGCGCCCTCGGACCCGGCGGGTGAGAACGCGCTCTTCAACTCTCTCTACGACCCGTCGAGCAGCCTGTACCACCACTTCCTCACCCCCGACCAGGTCAACGCGCGCTTCGGCGTCGCCCCGGAGCGGGTGCAGGCCACCGTCGACTGGCTGAACAGCGCCGGTCTCCAGGTCGAGCACGTCGGCTCCGGCGGCACCTTCCTCGAGGTGGTGGGCGGCGTCGGCCAGATCGACCGCCTGCTCGGCACCACGGTGAAGTCCTTCACCGCCGGCGGCACCAACTTCCTCGCCAACGTGAGCGCGCCGAGCGTCCCCGGGACTCTCGGGGTGATCTCCATCCTCGGCCTCAACACCCTGCAGCACTTCTCGACGCCGAACAGCACCACCTCGGCCGCCACCGCGCGCGGCCGGGTCGCCGCCACCCCGTCGCTCGCGGGCCTGTACACGGACTCGTACACCCCGCAGGACCTCTGGTCGCTCTACCAGCAGCCCTCCGGCAACCAGGGCCAGGGGCAGAGCATGGCGATCTTCGGCGAGGGTGCCACCGACCCGGTGATCGCCAACCTGCGCCGGTTCGAGGACATGAACGGTCTGCCCCACGTCCCCGTGGTGGTCAAGCGCACCGGCGCCGGCCCCTGGAACGACAACTCCGGCGCGGGCGAGTGGGCCATCGACACCCAGGCGAGCACCGGCATGGCGCCCCAGGTGCGCGAGGAGCAGCTCTACTTCGGCTCCTCGCTCAGCGACGCCGAGGTGGCGACGATGTTCTCGACCTGGGTGAGCGACCCCAACGGTCCCCGCCAGGCGAGCGCCTCCTTCGGCGAGTGCGAGACCAACCCGCTCAACGCGATCCTCGGCAACCCGCTGCTCAGCCCGCTGCCCAACGCCGGCCAGGCGCTGGGCAACAACCTCGAGCCGGTCGCCGAGCAGACGCTCCTCCAGGGGACGCTCGAGGGACGCACCCTCTTCGTCTCCACCGGCGACACCGGGTCCAGCTGCCCGGTCGCGGTGCTGCCGATCGTCGGCGCCGGCAACGGCGTGCTGAATCAGGTGCTGCCGCTGCAGAACTACCCGGCGGCGAGCCGCTACGTGGTCGCGGTCGGCGGCACCGTCCTCTACTCCAAGGAGGGCGTCACCCCGCGTCAGCGGGCGCTCGAGTACGCGTGGCCCTTCGGCGGCGGCGGCTCGGCGTTCTTCATCCCCCGCCCCGACTATCAGAAGGGGGTGAGCGCGATCGACCGGCCGTGCCTGGTGGGCCCCAACCTGCTGCAGATCTACACCCTGGGCACCGTGTGCCGCGGGCTCCCCGACGTCAGCGCGCTCTCCGGCGACGTGATCAGCAACGGCTACACCATCGTCTCCGACATGGTGCCCGGCACCTCCGGCGGCACCAGCCTCGCGGCTCCGCTCTGGATGGGGATGTGGACGCGAATCCAGGCGGCGGCGCCCGACCAGGCGCACGGCCTCGGCTTCGCCAACCCGCTCCTCTACCAGAAGGGCGAGAGCTCGCACTACGACCAGGACTTCCACGACATCACCGTCGGCACCAACGGCCTCTACCTGGCCGGCAAAGGTTGGGACTACGTCAGCGGGTTCGGCACCCCGAACCTCACCAACCTGATGACCGACATCGACGGGACCACGACCCCGGCGACGACCGAGGGCCCGGCCGCGGTGCCCGCGGCGCTCCTGGCGATCCCCTGCGGGGCCGCCTTCGTCAGCCCGTCGGGCAACGCCTCCGACCCGGTCACCGGCGCCCAGCTGCCGTCGATGGACATCACCCGCGGCGAGCTCGACGTCACCCCCGACGGCACCGCGCTGCGCGCCGTGCTCACGATCACCGGCCTCGACGGCCGGGTTCCCTCGGTGGGCACCGCCGCCGACTACGCGATGTACTGGACCTACAACGGGAAGACCTGGTTCGCCCACACCAAGATCGACCGCCTCGGCGGCGTCACCTTCGACGACGGCATGGTCGGCGGCGGCAAGGGCTCGAGCCACGCCGACGCCGGGCGCCTCGTGCCCGGGAAACCGGGCCTGGTCGAGGTCGACGTCCCCCTCGGCCACGTCGGCAGCCCGCCGGCCGGCGCGCGGCTGATGTACCCGTACGGCGAGAGCTGGCTGGAACTGGCCACCCTCACCCTCACCATCGACGAGGCCGGCGGCCAGGACGACGCCGTCGCCCAGCCCTGCGGCAGCGCCCCGCCGGCTCCTGCCGCGGCGCCGCCGGCGGCTCCGAACCCGCTGCCCGTCCCGCTGCCGATCCCGCTCCCGCTGGGCCCGATCGGCGGGCTGGGACTCGGCGTTCCGGCGCCCGCGCCGCTGGCCTCGCCGGCCCCGGGCCTGACCCTCTTCGGCATCACCCTCCTCGGCCCCGCTCCGGCGCGGCCGACGACCTCGACCGGGCTGCTCGACCAGGTGTTCCACCTGCTCTGGTGAGCCCCGGCTCCGGGCGGCCGCACCGCGGTGGTGCGGCCGTCCGGGCGGCGAGGTCCTCTCCAGGGGGGTGCCTCGGCGCCCCGAGCCTTCAGACGGCGGGCCTGACCGCCGGCTTCGGCCTGGGGGTCGCCGCCATCACCTTGGTGATGCGGTCCTTCGCGCGGCCGATCAGCGTCGTCTCCTGCGCCTGGGTGATCGTCCCCTTGGAGCGGGCGGCGTCGAGACGCTTGGTGATGACATCGAGGGCGGCGTCCTTCACCGCCTGCGCCTTCGACCCGGCGATGGTGCCCAGGCTCCTGCCCGACTTCAGCTGGGTGCGCACCTGCTGCGGGGTCGTCCCGGTCTGCTGGGCGACCTCCCGCACCAGGATCCGGTGGAGGACGACGCCGAGGCGCTTCAGGTTCGCCTTCTGGCCCTTCTGCTTCTGGCCTGCGGCGGGGGTGGTGCCGTTGGCCGGCGTTCCGATCTTCGGGGTGGGCACGGTGGTGGCGGCCGCGGTGGGGGCGGAGGCCAGGACCTGGGGGATGGCCGCGGCGCCGATGCCGGCGGCGGTCAGCAGTCCGGCGCCGGCGAGGGCGATCCGGGTGAGGGTGAAGCGGGGGCGGATCATGGGGTGGGGAACTCCTGGGGTGTCGGAAGGCTGTGGCGCCAGTGTCGCCCCCGACCGGCCCGCAAACGCTGAGCCCACGCTGAGAGCTGAGAAGCGTCCAGCCCGCGCCCTCCGGCCCGATGGCACCAGAGACAGATCGTCATTCATTCCTCATTTTATGGATGATTCATCTCCAATCGTCCGGCGGATATCGACAGAAATACTTCAGATACCGGATACTCTGACCGGATCATCCATTCCTCTCACGCTGTTTGGAGGTGACCCGTCATGGCGATGCTCGTCCACGAGTCGGCGGGCGGCCACGGCCCCGGGTGGGACCGCTTCTTCGCCCGCGTCCGGGCGACGGTCATGGAGCACCCGGTGGTCACCGACAACCCCTACTGCACCTGGTTCGCCGGAGGCGAGGCCACCCGCGAGCAGGTCCGCGACCTGGTCCAGCAGTTCTCGGTCTTCAGCAACCTCTTCGTCGTCGCCCAGCTGCTCAAGACCATCAACGCGCCGACCCTGGCGCAGGCACGGGAGTCGAAGGAGATCCTCGTCAACGAGCTCGGGGTGGTCTTCCGTTCCGGCCGCACCACCCCGCGGCCGGTGCTGGTCCCGGCCGACGAGGACGAGATGGAGCGCCTCGGCGATCCCTCCCTGGTCTCGACCGAGGGCACCGTCGACGGCGGCACCTATCACTTCACCGCCGCCCACTTCGAGTGGCTGACCAAGGTCGCCGAGCCGCTCGGGCTGAGCTTCGCCGACGTCGGCAAGCGCCGCCACGGCTGGCCGACCACCCTGCACTTCTGCGACGAGCTGGCCCGGATCTACGGCAGCGAGGACCCCGACATCGCCGAGGGCGCCTCCTTCGCCGTCGAGCACTGGGCCGCCGCGGGCTTCTGGAAGGAGCTCATCGCCGGCCTCGACATCTTCCGCGACCGCGAGTGCCCCGAGCTCCGGCTCTCCTTCTTCACCTGGCACGACCGCGTCGAGGACCAGCACGCCGCCCACACCATGGACGAGCTCGTCGACGCCTACGGCCGTCCCGACTTCGATGAGGAGAAGTTCCTCCAGGGCGCCCGGGAGATGCTCGACGGCGTCAGGGTCTTCTGGGACGGGCTCGACCAGCGGAGGCGCGCAGCGTGACCGAGACCGCGCTGCCGCGGGCGGGGGCGGGCGCGCCGGCGCTGCTCGGCACCGACCACATCGAGCTCTGGGTGGGCAACGCCCGCCAGGCGGCGCACTACTACCGCACCGCGCTCGGCTTCGATGTGGTCGCCTACGCCGGTCCGGAGACGGGGGTGCGCGACCGCGCCTCCTACGTCCTCCAGCAGGGCCACATCCGGCTGGTGCTCACCGCACCGCTCGGTCCCGAGGGCGCCATCGCCGACCACGTGCGCCTCCACGGCGACGGGGTGCGCAGCATCGCGCTGCGCGTCGAGGACGCCGCCGCCGCCTTCGAGGCCGCGACCTCGCGCGGCGCCCGCCCGGTCGAGGAGCCGCACCGTGTCGAGGACGCCTCGGGTGCGGTGCAGGTCGCCGGCGTCGCCACCTTCGGCGACACCGTGCACCGCTTCGTCGAGCGCAACGGCTACGCCGGTCCCCACCTCCCCGGGTTTCGCGAGGACCGGCGCAGCGGCCGCGGCGTGGGGCTGCGCTTCGTCGACCACACCGTCGGCAACGTCGAGCTGGGACGGATGGATCCCTGGGTCGACTGGTACCACACCGTCTTCAACTTCGACGTCTTCCAGGAGTTCGACGAGAACGACATCGCCACCCGGTACAGCGCGCTCCGCTCGAAGGTGACGCGCGATCCGGCGACGATGATCACCTTCCCGATCAACGAGCCCGCCGCCGGGCTGAAGGTGTCGCAGATCCAGGAGTACCTGGACTTCTACCGCGGCCCCGGGGTGCAGCACATCGCCCTGCACACCGACGACGTGGTCGACACCGTTGCGCGGATGCGCGACTCCGGCGTGGAGTTTTTGACGGCACCGGCCACATACTACGAGGAGCTGGCCCCCCTGGCCGCCGCCCACGGCGTGTCCGAGGACCTCGACCGGCTGCGCGACCTCGGCATCCTCGTCGACTTCGAGGAGGGCGGATACCTGCTCCAGCTCTTCACCCGCCCGGTCGGAGACCGCCCCACCCTCTTCTACGAGGTGATCCAGCGCCGCGGCGCCAGCGGGTTCGGCAAGGGCAACTTCAAGGCGCTCTTCGAGGCCATCGAGCGCGAGCAGGCGGCCCGGGGAAACCTGTGAGCAGCCGCTGATGCGCTCCTACATGCGACTCGGCGAGCTGCCGCGCAAGCGGCACATGTACGTCGAGCGCGACGGCCGCCCGCTCCTCGAGGAGCTCTTCGGACGCGAGGGTTTCAGCGGTCCCAGCTCGCTGCTCTACCACCGCGGCATGCCCGAGGCGGTGCACGACGTCGCCCCCGGCGCCGACGACACCGCGACCCGAGAGATCGAGCAGGTGCACGGCCACGCTCATCTCGAGGCATGGCGGCTCGGCCCCGAGGGCGACGCCGTCAGCGGCCGCCGCTGGCTGCTCGTCAACGACGACGTGCGCATTGGCATCGCCGCCCCGGCGCATCCACAGCAGACCCTCTACGTCAACGCCTCCGCCGACGAGGTGCTCTTCCTCCACCACGGCTCGGGGACGCTGCGCTCGCAGTTCGGCCGGCTGCCGCTGCGCGAGGGCGACTACGCGGTGATCCCGCGCGGCACCATCCACCGTCTCGATCTCGACGACCCCGCCGCCTCGCGGATCCTGGTGATCGAGTGCGCCGGCATCGTCGACTCGCCCGACCGCTACCGGGCGCGCAACGGACAGCTGCTCGAGTCCGCCCCCTACTCCGAGCGCGACGTGCGCGCCCCGGTCGAGCTGGAGAGCGCCGACGGTCCCGCCGAGGTGTGGATGAAGCGGGCCGGACTGGTCACCCGCTACTGCCTCGACCACCACCCCTTCGACGTCGTCGGCTGGGATGGCACCGTCTATCCCTGCGCGCTCTCGGTGCACGACTTCGAGCCGCGCGCCGGACGCTTCCACGTCCCCCCGCCGACCCACCAGGTCTTTCAGGCCCCCAACCTGGTGATCTGCAACTTCGTGCCCCGCAAGGTCGACTGGGACCCCGAGGCGGTGGCACTCCCCTACCACCATTCCAACCTCGACTCCGACGAGGTGATGTACTACGCGGGCGGCAACTACAGCGCCCGCCGCGGCATCCAGCAGGGGTCCATCACCCTCCACGTCGGCGGCGTCCCCCACGGTCCGCAGCCCGGGGCGCTCGAGGCGAGCCGCGGCGCCGCGCGCGAGACCGACGAGCTCGCCGTGATGATCGACACCTTCCGTCCCCTGCACCGCACCACCATCGCCGGAACGGTTCTGGACAGCGGCTACCCGTACTCCTGGCACCGGCCGGAGGAGGGGTCGCGATGAGCGGCGGGAGGGGAATGCTGTCGCGCTGGACCGCAGCGCAGCTCGAGGCGGGCGGCTGGGTGCGGCGGATGTTCACCGAGGGCGAGCGGCTGCGCGCCCTCCACGGCCCCGACTCCGTCGCCGACCTCTCGCTCGGCCAGCCCCTCGACGAGCCCGCCGACGCGGTCCGTGCGGCGATCGCCGCCGCCGCCGCCGAGCGCGGCGCCGAGCGCTTCGGCTACATGCCCAATCTCGGCTTCCCCGAGGCCCGCGCCCGGGTCGCCGCCGACGCCGGCGTCGACGTCGGCCCGGAGTGCATCGCTCTGACCGGCGGCGCCGGCGCCGCGATCTGCCTGGCGCTGCGCGCCTTCGTCGACCCCGGGGACGAGGTCGTCGGGGTGGTGCCCTTCTTCGGCGAGTACCGCGCCTACTGCGCGAGCGCCGGGGCCACCTGGGTCACCGCCGCCTCGGCGCCGGACCACGGCCTCGACCTCGGCGCGCTGGAGCGCGCCCTCACGCCGCGCACCGCCGCGGTGATCCTCAACACCCCCTGCAACCCCTCGGGACACGTCGCCACCGCCGCCGAGCTGACCGGGCTCGCCGCGGTGCTCGAGCACCACCGCCGCCGCCACGGCCGGCAGGTGGTGTTGATCGTCGACGAGGTCTACCACCGCCTCGTCTATCCGCCGTCGACCCACCTGCACCCCTTCTCGGTGCACCCGGCGACGGTGCTGGCGCGCTCCTTCTCCAAGGACCTCGGCCTCGCCGGCGAGCGCATCGGCTACCTCGCGCTGCATCCCGAGCTCGCCACCCCCGAGGTGATGCGCGGGCTCGAGCTCTGCCAGCGCGCGCTCGGCTTCGTCAACGCCCCGGCCACGATGCAGCGGATGCTCGTCCACCTGCCCTCGCTCGACGTCGACCTCGCCCCCTTCCAGGCCCGCCGCGACCTCGCCCTCGAGCTCGCGACCGATGCCGGGCTCGAGGTGGCCGACCCCCAGGGCGGCATCTATCTCTGGGTGCGCGTGCCCGGCGGCGATGCCCTCGCGCTCGCGAGCACGCTCGCCCAGCGGCGGGTGCTGGTCGCCCCCGGCGCCGCCTTCGGCACGGCCGGCTGGCTGCGTGTCTGCTTCACCGCCCCGGTGCCGGCGCTGCGCCGCGGCCTCGGGGTGATCGGCGAGTGCGCCGCCGAGCTCGACCCCACCCTGGAGATGACCGCGTAACGCGTCCGCGGTCGCACCGCGTTCAGACCCGCCGTACCATTCGCGAACGCGGCGGCACGTGCCGCCAGAGGAGACGACGGTGGACGAGAACGCAGGGCCGGTCGGCCCGTCCCAGCTCCCGGCTCCGCCGGCGTACCCCCCGCCCCCGGCGGCGCCACCGCAGGGGTGGGCGGCCAGCCAGGCGCCACCTCCGCCACCACCCCCGCCGGGATGGACCGGTCAGTGGCAGGCGGCCCCGGCGGCACCGCTCACCCGGGCGCAGCGCGGGCGGGTCTGGGACATGGTGAGCCTCGGCGCCGGCGCCGGATCGCTCTGGGCCGGCATCGGCGGGCTCCTCCTCTCCGGGTTCGGGCTGCTCCTCATCCGCGCCCCGATCACGTCCACCCACAACGGCACCGAGGCGGTGGTCGACCACGTCGTCGGCCACTTCATCCTCGCGCTCTTCGGGATGATGTTCGCCGTCGGCGGCATCGGCGCCGGCGGGATCGGCGGCGTCGCCGGGGTCGCCGGCCTGGTCACCCGCCGCGCCTCGATCGCCGCCCTCGCCCTGCTCGGGATCGCCAGCGGCATCGGTGCCATCCTCCTCGGCATCTACTCGCTGGGCCAGATCAGCTGGTGACGCCCGGGGTCAGCCGAGCCACTCGCTGAGCAGCCCGGCGAGCCCGGCGCGGCAGAGCGTGGCGCCGCCGTTCGCCGGGTGGCGCACCACCGGCACGCCCTCGCCGAGCTCGGCGGCGGCGAGCCGCCCGATGGCGACGACGTGGCGCGGGCGGATGCACTCGAGCAGCCGGCGCAGCACCGCGCCGCCCGCCACCCGCTCGGCGCGGCTGGGACTCCGGTTGCTGTGCGGCACCGGCCCGGCGGGGTGGGTGGGGACGAGGTTCCAGAGCAGCACCGAGTCGGTCCAGCCGCCCGCGGCGAGCGCCGACTGGACGATCGTCGCCGAGGGCTCGCTCCAGCCCAGCGGGTGCCGCGAGCTGCGCCGGTACGGGCCCCCCTCGACGAGCTGCCGCTCGCAGAGCAGGACCAGCCCGGAATAGCGGGCGCCGCGCCAGCCCGCCGCCTCGGCGACCGCGACCACCGGGGCACGGCGGCGGGCGCGGAGCTGGCGGCGCAGGTTCTCGCGGCGGATCAGCGGCGCGTCCGGGCCGCGGTCGTCGCCGCCGCTCTCGGCGTACTGGTTGAAGGTGGCGCCGATCCGGACGGCGGCGAGGTCGTCGACGAGCGCGTCGAGCGCGGTCACGGCCGGGTGCCGGGGGGCGACCAGCAGCGCCCGCGACCCCGGATCAGGTCGGCGACCAGCCCGGTCCAGCCGGTCTGGTGGGCGGCGCCGAGCCCGGCGCCGGTGTCGCCGTGGAAGTACTCGTGGAAGAGCAGCGAGTCGCGCCAGTCGGGATGGGTCTGATGGCGCGAACCGGCGCCGAAACAGGGACGGCGGCCGTCGGCGCCGCGGGTGAAGAGCCCGACGAGGCGGCCGGTGAGATCGGCGGCGACGTCGCCGAGGGTGAGCATCCGCCCGGAGCCGGTGGGGTGCTCGACTCGGAACCCGTCGCCGAGGTAGGCGTGGAAGCGCTGCAGCGCGCCGATGATGAGGTGGTTCACCGGCATCCACACCGGGCCGCGCCAGTTGGAGTTGCCGCCGAAGAGCGCGCTCGTCGATTCGCCGGGCTCGTAGTCGAGGGTGAAGGTGGCGCCCCCGGTGGCGACCTCCAGCGGGTGGGCGAGGTGGCGACGGCTCAGCGCGCGCACCCCGTGCGGGCTCAGGAACTCGGCCTCGTCGAGCATCAGCGCGAGCATCCGGCGCAGCCGCTCGGGGCTGACGATGGAGAGCAGCCGGCGCTCACCGTGGCCGGGCACGGCGATGTGCGACACCACCGAGGCGGGGCGCGGGCGGTTGCGCAGGAACCAGGACATCCGCGAGGCGAAGTCGGGCAGCTCGTCGTCGACCTCGCACTCGATCACGGTCACGGCGAGCAGCGGGATCAGTCCCACCGCCGAGTGGGCGCGCAGCGGCACCCGCGCGCCGTCGGCGGCCCGGAGGACGTCGTAGTAGAAGCCGTCGTCCTCGTCCCAGAGCCCCTGGTCCTCCATCGCCAGGGCGATGAGGGTGAAGTGCTCGAAGAACTTGGTGGCGACGTCCTCGTAGGCGCGGTCGCGACGCGCCAGGGTGAGCGCGAGCTCGAGCAGGTTGAGGCAGTACATCGCCATCCACGCGGTGGCGTCCGACTGCTCGAGATGTCCCGCACCGGCGGGGAGCATCGAGCGGTCGAAGGGCCCGATGTTGTCGAGCCCGAGGAAGCCGCCCTCGAAGATGTTGTTGCCGCCCGCGTCCTTGCGGTTCACCCACCAGGTGAAGTTGATCAGCAGCTTGTGGAAGACGCGCTCGAGGAAGGCGTGGTCGCGTCCGCCGTCGATGTCGAAGACGCGCAGCGCCGCCCACGCGTGCACCGGCGGATTGACGTCGCCGAAGCTCCACTCGTAGGCGGGCAGCTGGCCGTTGGGATGCATGTACCACTCACGGCAGAGCAGGATCAGCTGCTCCTTGGCGCGCTCCGAGTCGATGTGGGCGAGGGCGACGCAGTGGAAGGCGAGGTCCCAGGCCGCGAACCATGGGTACTCCCAGGTGTCCGGCATGCTGATCACCTCGTGGCAGCCGAGGTGCCGCCAGCCGCCGTTGCGCCGGTCGCGGCCCGGTGGCGGCGGGGGGAACGCCGGGTCGCCGTCGAGCCAGCGGGCGACGCCGTAGTTGTAGAACTGCTGCGACCACACCATCCCGGCGAGCGCCTGGCGGAGCACCGCCGCCTCGTCCGCGGTGGCGCCGTCGGGCACCAGCGAGGCGTGGAACTCGTCGGCCTCGCGCCGCCGCGCCGCCACGGTCGCGGCGTGCCCCGCGCCGAGGTCGGGCGTCTCCCTCGCGTGGCAGAGCCGCAGCCGCAGCTCCGCGCTCTCGCCGGGACCGAGGGAGACGCGGTGGCGCAGCGCCGCGCGGGTGCCGGTCATCGCCGGGTTCACCGTCGCCGCTCCGCCGACGACGTGGTCGTTGATGCCGTCCTTGGGATGGAGGGGGCCGTCCGGGTCGCCGAAGAGCCGGCGGCTGTTGGTCTCGTTGTCGCAGACGAGCGCCGGCGCGGCGGGATCGCCGGCGAGGATCCAGGCGCCGAGGCGGTGGTGCTCGGCGAGGATGCGGCCGGCCTCGCCGCGCAGCCGCGGCACCCGCGGATCGTTCCTCCACACCCAGGTGTTGCGGAACCAGAGCGTCGGCAGCACCTCGAGCTCGGCCTGCTCGCCGCCCGCGTTGCGCACGGTGACGAGCGCGCAGATGTCCTCCGGCGCCGCCTTCGCGTACTCGACGGTGATGTCCCAGTAGCGATCGCCGTCGAGGACGCCGCTGTCCTCGAGGTCGTACTCGGGGTCGAGGCGGGTGCGGCGGCGGTTCTCGTCGACGAGATCCTCGTAGGGGAAGGCGGCCTGCGGGTACACGTAGCGCCAGCGCAGGTACGACGCCGTGGGCGTGGCGTCGCAGAACCACCAGCACTCCTTGGCGTCCTCGCCGTGGTTCCCCTCGGGGCCGCTGAGCCCGAAGATGCGCTCCTTGAGGATGGGGTCGCGGCCGTTCCAGAGCGCCAGCGCGAGGCAGAGCACCTGGTTGTCGTCGCAGATCCCGGCGAGGCCGTCCTCGCTCCAGCGGTAGGCGCGCGAGCGGGCGTGGTCGTGTGGCAGGTAGCCCCAGGCGTCGCCGGCGGCGCTGTAGTCCTCGCGCACCGTGCCCCAGGCGCGTTCGGCGAGGTAGGGGCCCCAGCGCCGCCAGGGAACCACGTCCGCCTCCGCGAGGCGGCGGCGCTCCGGGTCTCGGGGGGGCATGGCCGTGGATGGTTCCAGATCGGTGACGGCGGCCGCCGGGGTCGGAGCGCCCCGACTCACAATGGGCCCCGATGGCCCCCCGCATGCCCCGTCTCACCTACGACCTCTACCGCTGGCGGCTGTGGGCGCGGGTGGGCACCGGACCGATGCCCCAGCACCTCGCGGTGATCCTCGACGGCAACCGCCGCTTCGTCGAGGAGCAGCGGCTCGCCTCGCTGAGCGACGGCTACGCCGCCGGCGCCCGCCGGGTGCGCGACGTCCTGGTGTGGTCGGAGCGCGCCGGCATCGGCGCGGTGACGCTCTGGGCGATGTCGATCGACAACCTGGGGCGGCCCGAGGTGCAGATCGAGGCGCTGAGCCGGGTGATCGCCGAGGGGATCGACGCCGTCGGGCTGAGCGCCATGCGCCGCGGCTGGCGGCTGCGCGGCATCGGACGCCGCGACCTGCTGCCCCAGGAGCTCCAGGAGACCCTGGCCCGGATCGAGGCGGCGACCGCCCACAACCGCGGGCTCACCGTGCAGTTCGCCCTCGGCTACGGCGGGCGCGAGGAGATCGTGGACGCGCTGCGCCGCTGGAGCTTCGCCGACGGCGTGGCCGGCCTCCCGGTCGAGGAGGCGCTGAGCGCGCTCCAGCCCGAGGCGCTCACCCCGCATCTCTACGGGGGCGACCTCCCCGACCCCGACCTCATCCTGCGCACCAGCGGCGAGGTGCGGCTGAGCGGCTTCCTGCTCTGGCAGAGCGTCTACTCGGAGTTCTACTTCACCGACGTGCTCTGGCCGGAGTTCCGCGAGATCGACTTCCTCCGCGCGCTCCGCAGCTACCAGGGACGGCGGCGGCGCTTCGGCCGCTGACTCAGGCCACCTCGGCGGCCTCGGCGGCGGCCGGGATCCCGGCCATCCGGCCCGCGATCGCCCAGAGGCGGGGCAGGAAGGCGCGGCAGTCGTCGAGGGTGGCGCGGACGTCGTCGGGGGTCATCACCCCGGGCCGGGTGTAGAGCGCCTCGTGGCGCCGCCGCCGGAGCCGCTCGCTCGTCGTCGCCATCAGCCGCGACCGCGACCGGCCCTGCAGCGCCGCGACGAGCTCGGCGGTGAGGGTGATCGCCAGCTTGTGGCCCTCGTAGTCGCGGGCGTGGTGGCCGAGGCAGTGGAGCACGGTGTCGGCGGTGTTCACCACCGACTGATAGAGGAAGACGATCGCCACGTCGGGGTCGTCGAGATGGCGCACCGCCCGGCGGAGGTTGGTGGCGGCGAGGTGAACGCCGTCGGCGACCGCCCGCGGCTCGCAGCGGACGCGCTCCAGGCGGCCCTGGGCGCTGAGCTCGTCGAGCCGCGCCCGCAGCGGGCGCAGCCGGGGGTCGCCGTCGTACAGCGAGGTCACCGGCGGGGTGGTGGCGATGGCGTGCGTGGCCAGGCGCGAGCGCTGCCATCGAGGCGCGGAACCAAGGGTGTGCGAGGAGGGCACGGAGTTCTCCATCTGAGCGGGGCGGCGCACCGGGTGCGCCAGGACGCCGGCCGCGGCCGGCAGGGCCCGGGGGCTCAGGGGAGGGTGGGCGGCGGGCGGCTCCAGAGCTGGCGGCCGAAGCGGTCCGCCGGCGGGGCGAGCCGCAGGCGTGCACCGGCGGGGGTCCGGGCGCCGCGGTCCAGCCGTCCCCAGAGCGCGCGGAGCAGCCGCTCGCAGCCTTCGAGATCGCGTGCCCGCGCCCGGAGGAGGCGGCCTGCGAGGAGCAGGGCCGCGGCGAGGACGAGGGCGACGGCGATCTGCACGGCGGCAGCCGCCGCGTGGACGCCGAGCAGCGGCCGCAGCCCGGCGGCGCCGGCGCCGGCGAGCGCCGATTCGAGGTTCTCCTGGCCGAGGTAGAGCCCGACCTGGACGGCGGCGAGGGGCAGCCAGAGGGCGAGGAGCCGGGCGGGGAGCGAGACCGGAGGCCGCGACGGCGGCACCGGCAGGTCGGGGCGGTGACCCCGCAGGGCCCGGAGCAGCCCGTCGCGAGCGCGGTCGAGGCGGCGGCCCAGGCGGTGCCAGGCCCGCCAGCAGGCGGCGCCCCCGGCGGCGGCGGCCACCACCAGGAGGGCGCCGAGCGGGAGCATGTAGGCGTGGACGCCGGCGAGCAGGGCCCGGCCCAGCCCCGGCCCACCGCCCACCCGGAGGTACTCGAGGGTGTGGCCGAGCCACGTGCCGAGCAGCGCCGCGACCACCCAGGTGGCGGCGGCGGCGGCGTGGCGGCGCGGGGTCGCCCGGTGCATCAGGGCGGAGCATATCCGACCCCGGCGCGGCGGGGAAGACGCAAACTTCCTTGTGGCACAAGGGCCGCTGCCGTTTTCGACATGCGATCATGCCACCTACGTCAATAACATCGGGCCCTCCTGCGCGGGAGCGTCGATCGCGCCATTTGCCCAGGCGTCGGCCTCGACATATACTGTCAACCCGCGCCGGGCGTAGCTGGGGGGCTCAGAGCGTGGAGAGAGTGGAGAGACGGCAGCCGACCGCGTCCGGACCCGGGCGCATGAGCACGGGAGCCGCCCTGCGGGCGTATCTCGCCGCCTCCTCGCCTGCCTCCGCCGGCCCGACCGCGGATCCGCCACCCGCCGAGCTGGTGGGGCGCGCCGTCCCGGTGCCGCCGGTGCTGCCGGAGCTGCCGCCCCTGCCCGAGGAGGTGGTGGTGCACCACCGGCTCAAGAGCGCCTTCATCGACTTCGACGCGCTCGTCGCCAGCCTGCGGGCTGACAGGTTGACAGGCTACCTGCGTGCCCAGGCACGCGACTTCGAGGGGGTGCTCCTCTTCCTCCGCGGCCAGATCGGGCTGAGCTGCTACCGCGGCGAGGCGGTGATCACCGGCCCCGGCGCCGGCGAGCGGGTCCGCGCTCGGGCCAGCCGGGACGACGTGCTCATCGACGTGGTGCGGGTGCGCACCATCACCGCCGAGATGCTCCCCCACCTCTTCACCGGGCCGTCCGAGCTCCTCGGCTTCAGCCGCTTCGTGTTCGTCGACCAGCTACTCGCCCACCTCGCCGACGATCGCACCGACGCTGCCGTCGTGGTCGAGGGCAGGCATGACAGCGGGGTGGTGGTGGTCCGCCGCGGCGCCGTCGACAGCGCCTGGACGCGGCTGCACCCCCGGCCGCTGACCACCCTCGACGCCGTGCTCGTCGCCGGCCGCGAGCCCACCGCTCGCATCGAGATCGTCCGGCCGGGTCCGGAGCCTGCAGGCTCGGGGCGCTGACGCGCCCCCTTGCGGGGGGACTCCCCCCTGCCTCCCCCCTGGTCAGGCGACGGGCTCGCGGGGGTCGCTGGCGAGCTCGACGAGGAAGTGGGCGCCGGGAGGCGGCCCGTTGGGCGGGGTGAGCTCGACGGTACCGCCGTGGAGGTCGGCGATCACCGCGCAGAGCGCGAGGCCGAGGCCGGCGCCGCCGGTCTCGCGACCACGGGCCGGATCGCCGCGGGTGAAGCGCTCGAACAGCCGCTGGCGCACCGCGTCGGGGACGCCCGGCCCGGCGTCGGCCACCTCGAGATGCCAGCGGGCGTCCTGGTGCCCGGCGGTGAGGGTGACCTCCTCTCCGGGCGGGCTGTGGCGGATGGCGTTGTCGATGAGGTTGTCCACGAGCCGCCGGAGCAGCTCGCGATCGGCCCAGATCGTGCCCGGGGCGAGCGGGTCGAGGGCGAGGCCCACCCCGCGGGCGCGCGCCAGCAGCCGCCAGCGGTCGACCGTCTCCTCGAGCAGGTCACTGAGGTCGAAGCGCTCGAAGCGCGGCGCCAGCGACCCGGCGTCGGCCCGGGCGAGCAGCAGCAGCTGGTCGGCGAGACGCGCCATCCGCTCCACCTCGCTGAGCACCAGCCGGTGGGTGGCCTGGTAGTCCTCGGTCGACCGGCCCCGTTCCAGCGACACCTCGAGCTCGGCGCGGATCATCGCCAGCGGGGCGCGCAGCTCGTGGGCGGCGTCGGCGGTGAAGCGCTGCAGGGTCGAGAACCCCTCCTCGAGGCGTGCGAGCATGCCGTTGAAGGTCTCGGCGAGCTCGCCGAGCTCGTCGCCGGGGAGGTTGAGAGCGAGGCGCCGGTGGAGGTCGTGCTCGCTGATGTCGCGGGCGGCGCCGGCGATCGCTCGCACCGGTTTCAGGGCGCGGCCGGCGGTCCAGTAGCCGAGCCCCGAGGCGATGGCGACGAGCGAGAGCACCATCACCAGGATCATCACCTTCGCCTGGTTGAGGGCGACCGTGACCTCGGTCATGGGGTGGTTGCCGACCATCATCCCGATCTGCCCGTTGCCGAGGTCGACCCGCTTGGCGAGGACTCGCATGTCCCCGGCGGTGTCGGACTCGGTGTCGAGGATCGGGGTGGACATGGGGGGATGGCGCTGGAAGAGAGCCTCGGCGAGGCGCACCGACACCGGCCGGCCGATGGTGTCGAGGGGGTGCCCGTCACCGCCGAGCAGCATCGCGCTCACCTCGCCCTGCTCGGCGTTGGGGATGGCGTCCTTCTTGTCGATCTTCACCGGCTGCACATCGGTCTCGAGGCCGTTGACGAGCGCCTGGACGCGCTCGCTCAGCTCGCTGTCGGTCGCGGCGTACTGCGAGCGCGCGTAGCCGATGTAGAAGGCGGTCGACACCACGGCGGCGAGGACGATGAAGAGCGCCGTGTAGGTCGCGGTCAGACGGACGCGGGTTCGTCGGAGGAAGGTACGCATGCGTCGCTCGTCTCGAGGCGGTAGCCCGCCCCGCGGATGGTGGTGATGAGGTCGGGGGCCCCCTGCGCCGCGAGCTTGCGCCGCAGGCGGGCGATGTAGACCTCGAGCAGGTTGGACTCGGTGTGGAGGTCGGTGTTCCACACCTCCTCCTCGATCTGGCTCCGGGTGAGCAGCCGCCCCGCGTTCTGCATCAGCAGCTCGAGGATGCAGAACTCCTTCGGCGTCATCGCGATCGGGTGGCCGGCGACGGTCACCGACCAGGCGTCGGCGTCGAGCCGCAGGTCGCCGACCTCGACCACCGACGCCTTTGGCGGCTGGTGCCGGCGGGTCACCGCCTTGATGCGCGCGACAAGCTCGCGAAAGGCGAAGGGCTTGACCAGGTAGTCGTCGGCACCGGCCTCGAGCCCGCGAACGCGGTCGTCGACCGAGTCGCGCGCGGTGAGCATGAGCACCGCCGTGCCCACCCCGCTCTCGCGCAGCTGCGAGCAGACCGAGAAGCCGTCGCCGCCGCCGGGGAGCATCACGTCGAGGACGATGACGTCGTAGGACGCCGACCCGGCGGCTGCGAGGGCGTCCGAGGTGGTCCCCACGGCATCGGCGCGCAGCCCGGCCTCCCGCAGCCCGCGCACCAGGGCACGGGCGAGGCGCCGGTCGTCCTCGACGACCAAAACACGCATCCCCTGGTCTCCGTGATCCCTTCCTTCCACCGGCAGCCACGCCGCCCGACCCCCCTCTCGCCCGACGGGTCGTGTACAGCTTCTCACGTCCCGACCACGAGGTCGAGGCGATGAGGAATCCGGAGGGATCGAGACGACCCACGCCCCGCGCCGGCGGGGCTGGCGGGAAGGGAGGGATTCGAACCCTCGGAGGAGCTTAACACCCCTCACCCGCTTAGCAGGCGGGCGCTTTCGGCCACTCAGCCACCTCCCCGCGGCGGCGTCGAGTATACCGACGCCAACGTCGCCCGACGATCCGTCGCCGGAGCGTGACGGCCCCGGCCCCCCGGCCCCCCGGTCTCCTACGATGTGCTCCCGGAGGAGGGATGCCGGAGTGGTTGATCGGAGCGGTCTTGAAAACCGCAAGGGCCGTCAAGCCCTCGGGGGTTCGAATCCCTCTCCCTCCGCCAGTTTGAATACCGAACGACCGGTCAACGCGACATGATTTGGTGGCTTATCCCGAGGCTTGACACCTTCGTTGACACCTTCGGGGGCGCGCGTTCCGGCCAGAATTGGTCGAATCTCTCGCAACCGAGGCCTTAGCGCGGTCAGCGCAGGCCCCCGATGACCCTCCGTGAGGGTCGCTCAGGCCGCGCTGCCGATCACCTGTGCCAGCGCGCCGGGGTCGACGGCGAGGTGCTGCGGCACGGTGACGGTGATCGGATCGCCCTGGGCGAGCAGCCAGCGCGCGTTGACGATGGTCACGCCGACCAGCTTGCCATCGGCGCCCGATGGCGGCGGCTTCCTCCGGCACCGCATCATCGGGGACAGTGGCCCTCGCCCCCGCCGATGGCCTCGGCGACGGGTCGCGCCTTCTCACGCCCTCCTTCCCAGGGGAGACCGGCCCTGCACTCGCAGGCGGATACGTTGAGCGACTATCGCCGGCTGCCGTAGTCACCACACCGGCGCGCCCGGGGCTCCCCGGAGTCGGTGCCCGTCCGCCCGACCCGGCCGGCAGCCGGGGAGCCTAGGACACACCGAACGTCCGTACGCCAGGCTACCATAGACTCAGCCGAGGTCAATCCCTAGGCCGATCCCTGCGGGTGACCCTGCCCCGGCATCGTCGCCCGAGTCGCTCAGTTCCTCGCACCCGGGCTCAGCGACGTTTACGGCTGGGCCAGGCGAGTCGAGCGCGGTCACGCGAGGATGACGAGGGTGTGAAGAGATGTTCGGACCTCGTGACGTGGATGCACAGGTCCGAAAGCGGCCTCCTTCCAAGGCCCCTACAACCGCCTGCTATGAGTATCGTGATTTTCGGCGCGTTCGCTCACTTCAGGCTTTCGCGCGACGAAAATATCAGAGGCGACTTGGGGGGATCCACTTGCTCAACTTCGGCAACATCCGCAAACTCGTGGCCGTCGTCACACTCTCCGTGGTGGGGAGCGTTGCCGCAACCTCGGCATCGGTTGCAGCAGCCACGCCGGACCCCGCGACGTTGATTCGACCGGGAACCACCAACCACACCGTGACCCTGCCTCAGTCCTACTGCATCGGATTCGCCAATGCTGCAGAGACGAACCCTTCGCTGAGCGCGGCCGATCGGGCGGTCTGGGAGAAGGCGCGGCTGACGCCTTGTACGGAGACCTTCAAGACCACGTTCACTCCGGCGCCTGCGACGGCGCAGACAGCTGCGACCGCCGCGGTATCGGGTTGCGGTACCTACGAGGCTGACGAGCTGCTGAATGGCGGCGCCACCGGCAGCATGAACGCGCGGGGCCAGATCTGCTACAACGGTTCGACGCTCTGGACTGGGTGGGGACCTAACTGCGGTGGGTACATCGTGGGGATGTTTCTGAGCTACG
>DATARS010000122.1:0-6604 GCA_036269455.1 Candidatus Dormiibacterota bacterium
GGCCGCCCGGCCGCCGCTCCCCCGCCTGCTCCGGGGCTGGTACGTCGTCACCGCCGCCGGCGCCGCGGTGCTGGTGCTCTTCCTGCTCGGGATGGCGCTCACCCGATGAGCGGCCTGCGCACCGCCGCCGCCGCCACCGCCGGGACCGCCGGGCTCGTGTGGCTCGGCGGCTGCGTCGCCCTCCACCAGCGCGCGATGGGGCGGGTGCGCCGCCCCGACGTCCCCGCCGAGCCGGAGGTGCGCGGAGAGCGTCTCGACGTGCGCACCGCCGATGGTCTGCGCCTTCTCGCCTGGCACCTCCCCGGCACCCGCCCGGCGGTGGTGGTGGTCAGCGGCGGCAACCGCGGCTGGGCCGGCGACGTCCTCGGCGTCGCCACCGACCTGCAGCGCAGCGGCCTCCACGTCGTCGTCCACGGCTGGCGCGGAACCCCTGGCTGCGACCCGTCGCCCCACTCCCTCGGCGTCCACGAGCGCCGCGACCTCGGCGCCGTGCTCGACGCCACCCGCCGCCAGCTCGGCGACCTGCCCCTGGGCCTGCTCGGCTACTCGATGGGCGGCGCGGTGGCGATCAGCGTCGCCGCGACCGACCCGCGGGTCCGGGCGGTCTGCACCGACTGCGCCTTCGACGACCCCCGCCGCGTCCTCGGCGACGGTGTGCGCCGGGTGCTCCGCCTTCCCGGCCCGGTGCTGACCCTTCCCGTCGGCGCCTGGCTGGTGCTGCGCACCGGCGCCCGCCTCAGCGACCTGCGCCCGCTGCGCCGGGTGGCCGGCATCGCTCCACGGCGGCTGCTGCTGATCCACGGCGGCGCCGACGCCTCGGTGCCGCCCGACCACGCGCGCCGGCTGCACGCGGCCGCCGGTCCCGGCGCGGAGCTCTGGATCCTCCCCGGCACCGGCCACTGCGGCGGCTACCAGGCCGACCGCGGCGCCTACGTCCAGCGCGTCGCCGGCTTCTTCGAGGACGCCCTGCTCGGCTAGGCGTCCGGACCCTCGAGGTCCCACCCCTCGGCGTCACGGAACGAGTACTGCCCGTGCCTGGTGAGGATGAGGTGGTCGAGCAGCGGCACGCCGAGGATGAGCGCCGCCTCGCGCAGCGCCGCGGTCACGCGGCGGTCGGCCGGGCTCGGCGAGGCGTCGCCGCTGGGATGGTTGTGGCCGACCACGATTGCCGAGGCGCCCCGCAGCAGCGCCGGCGCGAGCACGTCGCGCGGCTGCAGGCGCGACGCGTTGATGGTCCCGAGCGCGACCACCTCGCTCCCCATCGGCCGGTGCCGGGAGTCGAGGAGCAGCACGGCGATGCGCTCGGTCGGCGCGTGCCGCAGGTCGTCGAGGAGCAGGGCGGCGTCGCGCGGCGACCCGACCGCGGGCCGGTCGTCGGGATACCAGCGGTCGGCGAGCTCGCAGAGGGCCGCGAGCCGCAGCGCCGGCTCGGCACCGATCCCGAGGTCGGCGACGAACCCCGCCGCGCCGAGCGATCGCCTCCGCCACACCGGCAGGGCCGCCACCGACGACGACCATCGCCGCGCCTCCGGGGTCGGCTCGTGGCCGCCGAGCACGTGGGCGATCAGCTCCGCCTCGGACCGGTCCGCGAGTCCGGCGGCGGCGAGCGCGGCGCGTGCGGCACCGGTGCGGCGCCGGGATCGGGCGGGGGGCTGGGCGACGGCCATGGGTCGGACAATACTACAAATATGTAGTGGTGGTCAAGGCGGAGGGGCTGCGGCCGGGCGCCGGACTCGCGCACCATCCGGGGGATGACCGACCTCCGCGGAACCCGGACCGAGGCCAACCTCCGCGCCGCGTTCGCCGCCGACGCGCAGGCGGACCGCCGCTTCACCTACTTCGCCCGCCGGGCGGACATCGAGGGGCGGCCCGAGGCGGCGCGGCTGTTCCGTGACCTCGCCGCCGGCGAGACCGGCCACGCGCTCGGCCACCTCGAGCTCCTCGAGGAGGCGGGCGACCCGGTGACCGGGATGCCGGTGGGGGACACCGAGACCAATCTCCGCAGCGCCCTCGCCGGGGAGACGCACGAGCACGGCGAGCTGTACCCTGCCCTCGCCCGGACCGCCCGTGAGGAGGGGTTCGAGGAGATCGCCGAGTGGTTCGAGTCGCTCGCCGGTGCGCATGGGATCCGGGCGCGGCGGCTCGCCGCGACCCTGCGGTCGGTGACCGGGGACGGGGAGGACGGATGAGACCGCTGGCCGTCGAGGAGGTGCGCACGCCGGCCGCGTACGAGCCGGTGCGGGCCGAGGCGCTGCGCCGCGCCCTCGAGCAGCGGGCGGCGCGGAGCATCGCCGTCGGCGGCCGGCTCACCCTGCTCTTCGAGAACCGGGTGACCGTCGCCGGCGCGCTCGAGGAGCAGCTCCGCGCCGCCCAGATCGACGAGCCCGAGCGCGTCGCCGAGGAGCTCGCGGTGTTCAACGCGCTCATCCCCGCCGACGGCGAGCTCGGCGCCACGCTCTTCCTCGAGGCCGAGGACGCCGCCGCCCAGGGACGCCTGTTGCGCGAGCTTCCGGGGATCTCCGGTCAGGTGCACCTCGAGGTCGGTGGCGAGCGCGCCGACCGGGTCGAGGTCGGCCCGGCCGGGCCCGAGCGGGGCGACGAGCCGGTCGAGCATCTGCGCTTCCGGCTGAGCGAGGCGCAGCGCGCCGCGGTCGCCGCCGGCGCAGAGGTGGCGATCCGCTGCGACCATGCCGGGCATCGCGCGCGCACCGTGCTCGACGAGGCGCAGCGGCGCGCCCTCGCCGAGGACCTGGGCCGCTGAGCCCGGGCGGACCGGCCGGGCCGCGGGTCGTCGTCGACGCCACCGCGCTCCGCGATGGCCGGGGATCGGCGGGGATCGGCCGCTACGTCGCCCGGCTGCTCGCCGCCCTGGAGGCGCTGCCCGACGGCCCCCGGGTCGAGGTGGCGAGGCCGCCGGGCCGGGCGCGGAGCGAGAACCGGGGCTGGCGCTGGCTCGCCGGCCAGCCCTGGGCGCTGGGGTCGGCGGCGGCCCACCGGCCCTCGGTGGTCCACGGCCCCGCCGGTGAGCCGGTGGTCGGCTGGCCGCTGCGCCGCCAGGTGGTGACCGTCCACGACGTCGTCCCCTGGACCGCCGCCGCGACCACCCCGCCGGGACGGGGACTCGCCGGCCTGCTCGCGGTGCAGCGGACGCTGCTCCGGCGCTGCGGCGCGCTGATCGCGGTGAGCGCGACCGTGGCGGGGGAGGCGTCGGAGGTGCTCGGCGTCCCACCCGACCGCTTCATCGTGATCGGCGAGGGCGTGGACGCGCCCTTCGAGAGCGACCCGGTGGCGTCCGATGCCGCGCTCCGCCGGGGGTGCGGCGTCGACGGCGGCGACTACGTGCTCTGGGCTGGGAGCCTGCGCAGCCCCGACCCGCGCAAGGCGCTCGACGTGCTCGTCGAGGCGATGGCGGTGCTCGAGGGTCGCGGCGCCGGCGTGCCGCTGGTCCTGGCCGGCGCTCCTGGGGCAGGCTCGGAGCAGCTCGCCGCCCTCGCCCGGGCGCGGGGGGTGCGCCTGCACCTCGCCGGCTTCGTGAGCGACGAGGCGCTGGCGGCGCTCTATCGCGGGGCGTCGGTCGCGGTGCTGCCCTCGCGGCACGAGGGCTTCGGGCTGCCCGCGCTCGAGGCGATGGCGTGCGGCGCGCCGCTCGTCGCCGGCCGCGCCGGCAACCTGCCCGACCTCTGCGGCGACGCCGCCCTGCTCGTGCCCCCCGGCGACGCCGGCGAGCTCGCCGCGGCGCTCGGCGCGGTGCTCGGCGACCCCGATCTCGCCGGGCGGCTGCGGGCCTCAGGACCGCGCCGGGCCGCCGCCTTCAGCTGGCGGCGCTGCGCCGAGGAGACCGCCGCCGTCTACCGGACGCTATATTCCCGGCGGTGAGCGATCTTCCCGCCGACCTGCTCGCGCTGCTGGTGTGCCCGAAGTGCCACGGCCCGCTGGTCACCGAGACCGCCGCGCTGCGCTGCGACGCCTGCCGGCTGCGCTACCGCGTCGACGACGGCATCCCGGTGATGCTCATCGATGAGGCCACCCCGGTGACCGCCGAGGCCAGGGGGGTGCAGGGGGGAGGCCCCCCGCAATAGGGCGCGTCTGAGCGCCCTGAGGAGCAGGGGGGATGCAGGGGGGAGGCCCCCCGCAGTAGGGCGCGTCCGAGCGACCGAGGGCTGAGCGCCGCGCGAGCGCCCAGCCCCGTCGCCGGAGTGTCAGGTCACCAGAGGAGCACCACGTAGCCGGCCGTGCCGCCCCGGCCGACGGGGCCGAGGCCGTCGCCGGCCCCCTGGCCGCCGGTGCTGCCGGGTGGGTCGAGACTGCCGCGGCCGGGCGCGCCGCCGGGGCCGCCGGCGGCACAGGGCGCTCCCGGCGATCCGGCGGTGCCGGCGCCGCCGCTGCCGCCGGTGCGCATCAGCCCGTTGCCGCTGCCGGCGGCGGCGTCGCCGCCGGCGCCACCCTGTCCGGGCGCGGGCGAGCCGCCGTCGACGGGCGGCTGTCCGGCATGGCCGCCGTTGGCGACGAGGAGGTTGACGGCGTTCTGGCCCACCGACTGCACGGCGGCGCCGCCCGGACCGGTGGTCACGCTCGCCGCCGGGCCGACGATGCCGGAACCGCCGCCGTTCTGGCCCGGCTGGCCGAGGTTGCCGCCGGCGCCGCCCTGGCCGACCACCACCCGGTAGGCGGTGCCGGGAGCGACGGGGACCACGCCGCGAACGTAGCCGCCGGCGCCACCGCCGCCCGCTCCGCCGCAGGTCTGGGTGCTGGTGCCGAACAGCGAGAACGCGAAGGGGTTGGGGCTCGGCGCCAGCCCGCCGCCGCCGCCGGCGCCGCCGCCCCAGGCCTCGACATAGACGTGGGTGACCCCCGGGGGCGGGGTGAAGTTGAACTGCGCGCCGGCGCCGTTGCCCGGGTCCTTCCAGACGTACTCGGCGAAGCCGTTGAAGCCACCGACGCCGCTGGGACCGGTGGCGCCGCGCGGACCTGTGGGCCCGATGTGGCCGGCGAGCCCCGCCGGGCCCGCTGGTCCCGCCGGTCCCGCGGGGCCGGGGGCGCCGGTGCCGGGCGGCCCGACCGGGCCGGGCTGGCCGGTCTGGTTCCAGGAGATCGCGGTCTGCCCGGCGGGACAGGTCGCGCCCGGGAGCACGATCACGTGCAGCGCCGCGGAGCTGTCGATGCAGCCGTGGATGATGCCGGTGATGTCAGGAACGGTGGTGTCGCTGGCGCGGCCGACGATCACGCCGCCGCCGGCGGCGAGCGCCAGCGCCGCCGCCACCGCGGCCTTGCGCGAGCGCACCAGCCTCAGGTAGCCCGACCGACTTCGCATCGTCTCCTCCTTCGCTGCCATGGGGCAGCAGATCAGGCGGGTGGTGGTCTCCCCGGCACCGCCCGTCGCATCGCGGGGTCGCCGGGGGTTGCGGAGATCCGTTCACCGGCGCCACCGGAGCGGCCGATGGCGAGCTCGGCGGTGCGCGCCGGCGGGGCCGTCGGTACGAGGAGATCCGGCCGCAGTGGCGCGGTGACGAGGACCTCGATCACCGGCCGGCGCGGCGCCTGGCCGGGGTGGCCGTCGCGCGGCCGGGGCAGCGCCACCTTCAGCGGCACCCCGAGGCCGAGCTCGAGCAGCGACCCGGTGATGTGCTCGGGGGGGAGGATCTCCTGGAGGACCAGGCGGCGCAGCACGGCGTCGAGGAGGCGGTGCTCCTCGGTCGCGTCGCCGGCGACGGCGGTCACCTCGTAGGCGAGCTCGTACCAGCGCGGCACCGGGCGGCGGAAGGCGATGCGGCCGTCCTCCTCGATGTCCTCCCAGCCGTCGGTGCGCAGCGCGATGTCCTCGCTGACGGCGCAGAGATGGAGCGCGACACGCCCCGGCGACTCCGGCGGCGAGGCAGGGTGAGGCCGGTCGAGGACGACGCGCGCGTCGCCGAGCTCGGCGCCCTCCACCAGGCGCCGCAGCGCCTCGTCGACCTCTCCGATCATCCCGGCCAGCGTCGGCGCGCGGGCTGCCGCTGACCAGCCGCCGAGGGGCACCCACAGGGGTCCGCCTGTCCGCCCCTAGGGGCTGCCCCGAGTGCCTCTGTGGCGGTCCCAAGGGTCCTGGGCTGCTCGGTGGTGCGCTGCGATCCTCCGAGGACACGCCCCGAGTGACGTCCTTCGTTCGATCACGGAGTACCGCCGCATGCCCACCTACCTGTCCCCAGGCGTCTACGTGCAGGAGGTGTCGTCTGGCTCCAAGCCGATCGAGGGAGTCGGCACGGCCGTCGCCGCCTTCATCGGCCTGGCCGAGAAGGGCACCCCGAACGCACCGACCCTCATCGCCAACTGGACCCAGTTCACCCAGGAGTTCGGCGAGTTCATCGAGGGCTCGTACCTCGCCCACGCCGTCTACGCGTACTTCCTCAACGGCGGCGGCGCCGCCTACGTGGTGCGCATCGGAGCCGACGGCGCCGACGGCGCCCCGCTCCCGGCCGCGAAGGGCGAGCTGATCGCGTCCGGCGACGGCGGCCGTCCCGTCTACCGCCTGGTCGCCGCCGAGCCCGGGCCCCCCGGCGACGAGATCGCCGTCGAGGTCGCCGACGCCTCCACTCCCGAGGAGGACACCTTCAAGCTGGTGGTCTCG
>DATARS010000123.1:0-3076 GCA_036269455.1 Candidatus Dormiibacterota bacterium
CACCACCCCAGCACCGACCACCCACAACCCCACCGCCGCACCCGCAGCCACCACCACCCCCGCACCAACCGCCCAGGCCACCACCACCAACCTCAACAACCAGATCACGGGCATCGACGCCCAGCTCCGCACCATCGACAACCAGCTGGGGGCGGTCGGAAGCGACCTCTCCACCAGCGAAGGAGACCCGACGAAATGACCACCCCCCGCACCGTCCGCCTCGCCCTCGCCGCAACGACGATCGCCGCCAGCCTCACCGCCGCCGGCACCATGACGGCCGCCGCCGCCGCCACCCCCACCACCTCCCCGAAGCCCACCCCGAGCACCACCACCCTCGCGGCACTCAAGGCGCGGTGCAACACCGAGGTCCAGCGCCGCATCGCCAGCCTGAACGCCGACCGGGGCTTCATCCAGCAGGCGACCAACCTGACCGACGCCGACCGCACCGCCCTGCTGCAGATCGTCACCACCGACGTGCCCGCGCTCACCGCCCTCGACGCGACCATCCAGTCCGACACCACCCTCGACCAGGCGCGCAGCGACTGCCGGCAGATCGTCACCGGCTTCCGCGTGTACGTCCTGCAGGAGCCGAAGATGCACGGGGTGATCGCCGCCGACGCGGTGACCGTCACCGACAGCTCGCTGCGCAAGCTCGCCGCGCTGCTCGCCGCCGACATCAACGCCGCGAATCTGCCGCCGGCGCAGAAGCAGGCGGCGCAGGAGGCGCTCGACGACCTCTACGCCAAGGTCGCCGCCAGCGAGGCCGCGATCGGCGGGGTGAGCGCGTCGCTCCTGCCCCTGACCCCCGCCGGGTATCCGGCGCCGGACGTCACCGTGCTGAAGGCGGCCCAGCAGAGCATCAGGACCGCGCGCACCGACCTCGACGGCGCGCGCCACGACGTCGACACCATCCTCCACCTGCTCGGCAGGTAGCCCCTCCCCATCCCGCAGCCCGGGCCCCGATCACCGCGATCGGGGCCCGGTTCCGCAGGTCCGGCGAGGGGTCAGGCGGGGTCGTCCCCGAGGTCGTGATCGTCCATCACCAGAAGCGGCTCGCGGAGCAGCTCGATCTGGATCCCGTCGGGGTCCTTCACGTAGATGGAGTTGGTCAGCCCCCGGTCGGGTCCGAGGTACGGCAGCCCCGCGGCCTCGACCCGCGCCTTGATCAGCTCGAAGTCCTCGTCCTCGACCGAGATGGCGATGTGCTGCACGCCGCCGATCGCCTCCACCCCCTGCTCGAGCCCGAGCCCGGGGAAGTCGAAGAAGGCGAGCAGGTTGCCGTGGCCGATGTCGAGGAAGAAGTGCGTCGACCCGCGGTAGTCGCGGTTCTCCATCACCTCGACCAGGGGGAAGCCGAGGACGTCCTGGTAGAAGCGGACGGTCCGGTCGGGGTCGCTGCAGATGAGCGCCAGGTGGTGCACCCCGCGCGCCGACGAGCGCGGACGCTGCAGGCGGGGGCGGAGATGGTCGCGGCGCAGCTGGTCGCGCTTCGCCTCGGTGTCACGGATGTCGACGCTCACTCGATGCTCCTCCAGCGGCTGCAAACCCGGACGCTCAGGATACGTCGCCCGCCTCATCCACCAACGTGGCGACGACGCGCTGCAGCTCGTCCGACAGCGGGCCCGGCCGCCGCCGTCCGAGCACCTCGGCGAGCGCGGTGAAGTACCAGAGGGTGCCCTCCGGCGGCGCCGAGAAGCGGTCGAACACCGACGGCCCCTCGCTGCGCAGGTCGCGGAGCACCGCGCGCGCGTTGTGCAGCTTGTCCGCCGTGCTCACGCGCATCACCTGCGGCGACGCCTCCTCGAGATGCGCGAGATACGCCTCCTTGCGCGGGCGCCACGCCGGCTTGGGCAGCTCGAGCGTGTCGGAGCACCCCAGCACGATGCCGGCGACGGCCGGCCCGAACCGCTCCCGGATCATGTCCACGGTCGGAACGCCGCCCTGGTCCTCCCCCGCATCGTGGAGCAGGGCGGCGACCACCTCGTCCTCCGAGCCGCCGTCCTCGATCACCAGCGACGCGACCGCGAGCAGGTGGCCGATGTACGGGATCGGCACGCTCTTGCGCGCCTGCTCGGCGTGCAGGCGCGAGGCGAGGATCAGCGCCTCCTCGAAGCGCGAGCCCCCGGGCACCAGCTCACGCCCCGCCAGCTCCGCGCGGTCCCGCGGATGCCCGGCGAGGCTCACCATCGTCGTCATGCCGCAGATCCTCGACGATCCGCGGCCCCGCCGTCAGCAGTGCCCGCTCTTCTTCGACCTCTTCGACTTCTTCGACGGGGTCGGGCACGCGGAGGGCGTCGAGATGATCACCGGCCCGGCGAACACCTGGCCCGGCGCCACGCTCGCGAGATGGTCGCGCAGCCCGGCGCCGAAGCCGGTCGGGGTGCCGTTGTAGTTGGAGATCAGCCCCGGCCCGCTGTTGCAGTTGAAGTCGGTGTTCCACGCCCAGCCGAGGTAGGAGACGCCGTGCGCGTCCGCCCACGACATGTAGCTGTCGATGAAGCCGTGGGCGCAGTCGTTCTCGCCGAGCTCACCGGTCACCACCGGCACCGCCGCCGCCACCGGGGCGACCTGCGCGTCCCAGCACGACGCGTTCACGCAGGCGTTGAAGTTGTAGAGGTGGAGCGAGGCGACCGTCTGTCCCGCGGAGTCGTGGGGACGGTGCGAGAGCCACCCGGTGAGGTCGTTCGCCCAGCGCAGCCCGCCGAGCATCACCGGCTGGGTCGCGCCCGCGCCGCGGACGGCGTCGACCAGCTGCTGCATTCCCGCCGACCGCCAGGGCGCGCCGACACCGTTGCCGGCGTTCACGGTGCAGCCGTTCAGCCAGCATCCCCACGGGTCGGTGGTCTGGGCGTTTCCGGTGTCGAGGAAGGGCTCGTTGTAGAGGTCGAAGACCACGCCCGGGTCGGTGCGGAAGCTCGAGGCGACCGACCGCCAGAACGCCGGCGCATGGTCGGCGTCGGCCATCGGGAGCTGCATCGTCGCCTGGGTCGAGCCCGGAGCGCTCCAGTGTATGTCGAGGACCGCCACCATCCCCGCCTGGTGGAAGGTGGTGACGTACTGGTGGATCGCCTGCTGG
>DATARS010000124.1:0-36352 GCA_036269455.1 Candidatus Dormiibacterota bacterium
ATGAGCCAAAAGTCCACAACGCGCAGCGCCAAACACCACACACCCGTAGACAGAGCACACAACAAACGCCCTAAAAAAACCCGGGCCCCGAGCCTACTCCACCGCACCCCCAGCGTCCCGCAACACCCGCCGCAACACGCCGGGCAACTGCAACGGCGCCCCGACCACCCCGCGCACCCCCTCCATCAGCCCCTCGATCTGACGGATGTTCCGGTTCATCTCCTCGGCCACCGACAGCAACCGGTCCAGCACCGAGACCGCCTGGGTCAACCTCCCCCCCACCGCATCCGTCAACGTCGCCGCCAGATCCTCCGCCGTCGCCGAGAGCTTCGACACCCGCGTGATGGTGTCCCCCAGCCGCTCGACGTCGACCTCCAGCTCCAGCCGGTCGATCATCGACGCCGCCTTCTCCGCCGACGCCGCCAGCCGGTCCAACCGGGCCACGGCCTCCCGCACGGTCTCGGGATCGACCTCCGTCACCAGCACCTCGAGCAGCGTCGCCGCCCGCTCCAACGCGACGGCCAGCCTCTCGATCCGCGCAGGAGCCTCCAACGCCCGCCGGAACGTCGCCTCGGCGTTCACCAGCTCCAGCAGCGCGAACGGCAGCCGCAGCAGACCCGCCACCGCCTCCGACAGCGACGGCTCCGCCGCCGGTTCCGGCTCGACCACCACCGGCCGGCGCGGAGACGCCGGCCGCCGCCCAGCCGGAGGACGCGACCGCGGAGGAGCCATGCCACGAGCATGCCACGCCCCGGCGCTCAGGAGGCGCATCATCAACAGCCGAGATGGAGACGGAGGGAGCCGAGGGCCGGCGTCAGCTCCCCGGCGCGGGGGCGATCTCCTGGCTGCTGCACCCGGATCGCCAGGTCCGCGCGGTCGCCGGACAGCTCGACGCCGTGCGCGTCCTCACCGAGGCGGGGGTCCTGCGCCCCTCACGCCCCGACCGCCTCGTCGCCGCCCTCCTCTCCCTGGTGCGCTGGGGCTTCACCCCGGCGGCCGGCTACGCGACCGCGGCCGCCCGCTACCCCGACGACCCCGCGATCATCGACGACGCCGGCACGCTCACCTTCGCCGAGCTCGACCGCCGGACCAGCGCCATCGCCCGCGGCCTCCAGGAGGCGGGGGTCACCGAGGGTGAGCGCGTCGCCCTGCTCGCCCGCAACCACCGCGGCTTCGTCGAGGCGCTGGTCGCGATCTCCAAGCTCGGCGCCGACGCCGTCCTGCTCAACACCAGCTTCGCGGGCCCGCAGCTCGCGGGGGTGATGAAGGGCGAGAAGGCCCGAGTGGTGATCCACGACGAGGAGTTCACCGAGCTCCTCCGGGAGGGAGCGCGCCGCCGCCGCAGATTCATCGCCTGGCACGACACCGAGCCGCCGCGCACGACCCCCACCCTCGACGCCCTCGCCGAGCGCCACGCCGGCGAGACCGTCGCCCCGCCCTCGCGCTCGGGGCGGATCGTCATCCTCACCTCGGGCACCACCGGCGCCCCCAAGGGAGCGGCGCGGGGCAGCCCCGGCGGCATCGACCCGGCGATCGCCATCCTCTCGCGCATCCCCTACCGGTCGCGCCAGACGACGCTGATCGCCGCCCCGCTCTTCCACGCCTGGGGATTCGCCAACCTGCTGCTGAGCTCGCTGCTCGCCTCGACGGTCGTCCTCCAGCGCCGCTTCGACCCGGCGTCCACGCTCACCGCCCTCTCCCAGCACCGCGCCCACGGCCTGGTGGCGGTGCCGGTGATGCTCAAGCGGATCCTCGAGCTCCCCGAGCACCAGCGCACCACCCGCAGGCCCAGGTCACTCCGCGTGGTGGCGGTGAGCGGCTCGGCACTCCCCGGCCCACTCGCGATCGAGTTCATGGACGAGTTCGGCGACGTGGTCTACAACCTCTACGGCTCGACCGAGGTCGCCTGGGCGGCGATCGCCACCCCCGCCGAGCTGCGGTCCCACCCCGGCACCGTCGGCCGGCCACCGCGCGGCACGATCGTCAAGATCCTCGCCGAGGACGGCCACGAGCTCCCCCCAGGCGCCATCGGACGGATCTTCGTCGGCAACGGCATGGTCTTCGAGGGCTACACCAGCGGCGCCGACAAGGAGCGGATGGGCACCCTGGTCAGCACCGGCGACGTCGGCCGCTTCACCGAGGACGGGCTGCTCTTCGTCGAGGGCCGCGACGACGACATGATCGTGTCCGGCGGCGAGAACGTGTTCCCCGCCGAGATCGAGGAGCTGCTCCACGGCCACCCGGCGGTCGCCGACGTCGCCGTCATCGGGGTCGCCGACGAGGAGTTCGGCCAGCGCCTCGCCGCCTTCGTGGTGGCCCGCGAGGGCCGCAACCTCGACGAGGCCACGGTCAAGGGGTACGTGCGCGACCATCTCGCCCGCTACAAGGTGCCGCGCGACGTCACCTTCCTCGACCGGCTCCCGCGCAACGCCACCGGGAAGGTGCTCAAGCGCGAGCTCCCCCAGCCGGGCGCCGCCACAGAGCACCGAACGCTCAGTAGCGGCGGTCGAACCAGCCCTGCATCTGCTGGGCGAGCATCACGTCACCGCGGAGCTTCAGCTCGCCGCTGAGGAAGGCGACCATGGGGTCGAGGCTTCCGGTCAGCAGCCGCAGGAACTTCGGGAGCGCGACGGCGGCGGTCAGCCGGGGGATGTAGCCGGTGCCCGCGCTGACCTCGCAGCTGCCGTGGTCGATGTTCATCTGCCAGCTGTGGACCGAGCCGTCGCGCAGGCGCACGTCGTACTGGATCACCGCCGAGCGCCCCGGGGCGCGCTGGGGGAGGAACCGCCGCGCCATCTCCGCGAAGATCTGCTCCAGGACGCCGTCGACGCCGAGCGCGGTGACCTGGTCCTCGAGGGTGGCGTCGTCGGTCGAGGAGATGAGGGCGGCGACCTGCGCCGGGTCCGGGGAGTGCACGGCGTTGCTACCTCGTGGTGCGACGCCGCGGGGAAGGGCGTGCCACGGGCAGGAGACTACGCCGCCGGACCTCCTCCAGTCCGGCCTCCAGGTTGCGCCGCACCACCGGAGCCGCCACGCGGTCGGCGACCCAGCCGAGCAACCCGGGCGACTGGTACGCGAAGCGCAGCGTCACCCGGGTACGGCCGGACCCGGCGTCGCGCAGCCGCCAGCGGCCGCGCTGCCCGATCCCCAACACGCTGGTCCAGGCGAGCTCTCCGCCCTCGTCCCACTCGACCATCTCGATGAGCCCGCCGACGTCGGCCGACCCCACCCGCATCCGCATCGCGTAGCGGGAACCGAGCCCCGCCACCGGCCCGCCGCGGTGCTCGAACTGGGTGAGCCCGTCGATCAGCCCGGGCCAGGCCGCCAGGTCGGAGACGCTCCGCCAGACCGCCTCGCGCGGCGCCGCGACGTCGCAGCTCAGCTCGATGCGCACGCTCAGCCCACCAGGGGCAGCCGCCGCTCGGCGGCGAGCTGCGACAGCGTCTGCTGCATGTCGGCGACGACGCCGTCGTAGACCTCGTCGACGTCCGGTCTGGGGCCGAAGCGCTCGACGAGGTCGATCGGCGGCAGGCACTGGATGGTGATCTTCGCGGGCAGGGGCAGATGGCTGGCGAGGTCGCCGATGTTCAGACCCCAGGGCACGGCGAGCGACACCGGCAGGGTCTTCAGCCGGAAGAGCCGGTCGAGCCGCAGGAGGCGGGCGATGTGCTCGCCGCGGGTGAGGAAGAGGGCGGTCTCCTGGCCGCCGATGCTCACCACCGGGACGATCGGGACGCCCTCCTCGAGGGCGAGCCGGAGGAAGCCGCGGCGGCCACCGAAGTCGACCCGGGCCGACTGCCAGCTGGGCCGCGAGACCTCCCAGTCGCCGCCGGGGTAGACGAGCACGGCGGCACCGGCGCGGAGTGCCCGCCGGGCGTTCTCGGGCGACGCGGCGACGGTGCCGAAACGGCGCAGCATGCCGCCGAGCACCGGGTACCGCACCACCATGTCGTGGGCGAGCTGGTGGAAGCGGCGCTCGACGCCGAAGCGCGCGCAGAAGGCCAGGGTGAAGATGAGGGTGTCCGGGCTGGCGTTGCCGCCGGAGTGGTTGCCCACCAGCAGCACCGGTCCGTCCTCGGGGATGTGCTCGAGACCGCGCACCTCCGCCCGGTGCCAGATCGTGGCCAGCAGCCAGAGGCCCGGCAGGTTGTCCCGGATGTAGTCGGGGTCGCGATCGTCGAGGTCGGCACGCATCAGCGCAGGAAGTCGGGCTCGACCCTGCCGCTCCGCCGCGCCGACTCCATCCTGCGCGCGACCACCGCCTCGACCAGCCGGGGCAGGTGGCGGGCGACGGCGAGCGACGCCGCGGTGGTGCGGCTGGTGGACAGCTCGCGGGGGCGGTGTGAGCACGCCCGCACCAGCGCCGCCGCCGCCTGGTCGACGCCGTCGGCGTTGACCAGCCCCTCGAGGGCGACGCCCCGCGCCGCGGGTCCCTCGTGGATGGCGGTGCGGATGTAGCCGGGAAGGACGGTGGTCACGGTCAACCGGCCACGGTACTCGAGGCGCAGCGAGTCGGAGTAGGCGGCGAGGCCGCGCTTGCTCGCCGAGTAGGCGGCGGCGTAGGGCATGGCGACGATCGCCAGCCCGGAGGCGACGTTGACGACGTGGCCGCGGCGGCGCAGCAGCTCGGGCAGCGCCGCGGCGGTGGACACCCAGGCGCCCAGGAGGTTGATCTCCAGGGTGGCCCGGGCGAGGGCGTCGGGGGCGGCTCCGGCGTCCTGGGCGCTGCCGATCCCGGCGTTGTTGACCAGAACGTCGAGGCCGCCCATCCGCGCCACCGCCTCGGCGACGGCGGCGCGCATCGCCTCGGGGTCGCGCACATCGGCGGCGATCAGCTCGCCCGCACCGCGGAGGTCGACGCCGCAGACCACCGCTCCGCGCTCGCGGAGCGCCGCGGTGGTCGCCGCGCCGATGCCCCCGCCCGCACCGGTGATCAGCACCCGCATCCCGGCCAGGTCGCGCACGCTCACGAGTGCGTCGCCGTGCCCAGCAGCGGACGCCTCCCCGAGCGCGGCGCCGGCCGTCCTGTGGTGCCCCCACCGCGGCCCAGCGACACCGCGCCGGCGATGAGCACGGCGAGCCAGCCGACGGTGACCAGACCGAGGGCACCGTAGGCGACCATCGCCGGCCAGGCGGCGCCGCCGTGGGCCTCGCGCATCAGCACCTTCGCGGCCGGGACCAGCTGCTCGGTGCGCTGCGCCTGGAGCGGGATCGCCGGCTGTCCGTACTCGGGATCGGACGGCATCGCCACCGGGGCGGCCATGACCAGCGAGCCCTTGCCGAAGAGGAGGATGGTCTTCCAGGTGCCGCCGGTGGGCACCGGCTGCGACGCGCGCCAGTGTCCGGGCGCGACCTCGGTGAGCGGCGCGGTCATCGAGCCGCCGCCCTGCCAGACCTTGACCCAGAAGAAGTCGGCGTCGCGCACCGCCGCCGCGGGAGTGATGTCGAGTTCGATGGCGGCGTCCTGGTGGAGGGCGCCGTTGCCGAAGCGGTCGAGCGTCGGGGTCGCCGGTCCCACCTTGGTGGCCACCACGTTGACGGTGACCGGCACGTCCTGCCTGGGCAGCGGGACGGCGAGGAGCAGCAGGGTGGCGACCCCGGCGAGCACGGCGATCCGCGGCGCGATCAGCGGGCGCCGCCAGGAGACCGCGCCCGCGAGGGCGGCCCCGAGCACCGCAGCGGCGATGGAGACGAGCACCGCCGCCCAGATGCCGTGGAGCATCTGCGGCTGCCAGGGCACCCGGCCCCAGAGGTGGCTGAAGGTCCACTCGGAGGCCAGTCCGGCGGTGCCGGCCAGCGCCCCGGCGGTGAGCGCCGAGATGAGCGCCGGCCGCCGCGCGGTGAGCGCGTAGGCGGCCTCGACGCAGAGGGCGATGCCGAGGTAGAGGGGGAAATGCGGGGTGACGTGGCCGAGCACGGGCCCGACGATCACCGCGACGAGGCCGCGGACGGCGAGGAAGGCGGCGGTGATGCGCAGCGCCGCCCAGGGTCCGAGCGCCACCCGGGCGGCGACCATCGGCAGGGTGGCCCCGAGCCCGATGAGCACCGGCTGGTAGAGCGCCTGCCACTGGGGCACGCCGTCGTCGAATTCGAGCTGCATCGCGCCGAAGGAGATGAGCAGGCCCGCAGCGGCGGCGAACCAGAGCACCGAGCGCACCCGGGGGCGGCCGGCGGCGCGCCCGGCCTCGCCAAGGAGCAGCAGGACCGCGAGCGGCGAGAGCACCGCCGAGCCGATCATCAGCAGGTGGGTGGGGCCCCACATGGTCACGTCGACCCCATAGTTGGCGTGCCAGAGGTCGTCGAGGGGAAAGCCGGTGACGCCGCCGGCGCCGATGGCGAGCAGCGCCACCGCGCCGCGGGGCAGGCGCAGCCCGCCCAGCGACCAGGCGACCTCGCTGCGGTCGAGGGTGGCGAGCGCGATGCTCAGCGCGCCGGCGGCGCCGAGGCCGGCGAGGCCCATGAGGATGAGCACGTGGGCGGGGGTGAGGAGCTGGTTGTCGCGGCCCAGGTCGATGTGCCAGGCGACGTCCCAGTAGAAGCCGAGCCCGGCGGAGAGCAGCGCCCAGCCGTGGAGCAGCGCTCCGCCGGCGCACCAGGCGGGCAGACCGGTGATCCGGGTCAGCGACGAGGAGGCGCGCTCCAGCCAGGAGAGCGGCCAGCGATGGCGATCGGACGAGCCGGTGGCGACCAGCCACCCGGCCACGGCGAGCAGCACGGCGGTCACCCCGACCACCCACAGCCACTCGGCGCTGGTGGTGTGGCCGACCGGCTGGGCGACGAGGGTCGGGGTCATGGCGGGGCTCCTCTCGGACATCGTCGTTCTGCTGAACTCGACATGTTATGATGTCACATACTTCGTGTCGAGGTCAACCGCCTGCCACCATGAGGGACCCATGACCGGCGCCAGCAGCTTCCTCCACCGCGGACACCGTCTCGCCTACACCGTCCACGGCGAGGGCGAGCGCACCTGCGTGCTCCTGCACGGCCTGTTGCTCTCGCAGCGGATGCACCTCCACCTCGCCGCCGCCCTCGCAGAGCGCGGCCACCGGGTGGTCACCCTCGACCTGCTCGGCCACGGCCTCTCCGACCGTCCCGGCGGCATGGCCAACTCCTCGATGCCGCTCTTCGCCGGCCAGGTGGTCGGCCTCCTCGACCACCTCGGGATCGAGCGCGCGGTGATCGGCGGCACCTCGCTCGGCGCCAACGTCACCATCGAGGTGGCCGCCCAGGCGCCGTCGCGGGTCGAGGGGATGCTCATCGAGATGCCGGTGCTCGACCACGCCCTGCCCGCCGGCGCCGCGGTCTTCACCCCGATCATGCTCGCGCTCACCCTGGGCCGCCCGGCGATGACGATGGTGTCCTACGCGACCCGGATGGTCCCGGGCGCCTTCGTCCCCTTCTGGATCGACGTCGCCCTCGACATGGTCCGCCAGGACCCGGCGCCGAGCGGGGCGGTGATCCAGGGCATCCTCTTCGACCGGGTCGCGCCCCCCGGCTCGGTGCGCCGCACCCTCGAGGCGCCGGCGCTGATCATCGGCCACCACCGCGACCCCATCCACCTCTTCTCCGACGCCGACATGCTCGCCGCCGAGCTCCCCAACGCCCGCCTGCTCGAGGCGAGCACCCTGCTGGAGATGCGCCTCGCCCCGGCCCGCCTCACCGCCGAGGTCTGCGCCTTCCTCGCCGCGATCCCCCACAACGGGGATCAGGGCAACAGCCGGTAGCCTCCCCTGAGCAGGCGGTCGAACGCCCCGGGGGCGACGGCGTGGACCACCTCGGCGACATTGCCGAGCGGGGTGGCGACGCGGCGCGGACGGTGGACGATGGCGTCGGCGACCAGCTCCGCCGCCTGCTTCGGGCTGAGCCCGGGCATGCCGTCGTACACGCCACCGGCGGGCTCGATCATCGGGGTGCGCACCAGCCACATGTGGACGGTGGTGATGCGCACGCCGTCGCCGTGCACCTCGGCGGCGATGCAGCGGGAGAAGGCGTCGAGCGCCGCCTTGGAGGCGATGTAGGCGGAGTAGCGCGGCGCGCCGAGCTGCACCCCGGCCGTGGAGATGTTGACGATGTGGCCGTCGCCGCGAACGCGCATCCCGGGGAGCAGCGCGAGGATCAGCCGCACCGCGCCGAAGTAGTTGAGCTGCATCGTCCGCTCGAAGTCGTGCATGCGGTCGGTCGAGTCGGCGATCGAGCGCCGGATCGAGCGGCCGGCGTTGTTCACCAGCACGTCGACGCGGCCGTGGCGCTCGAGCACCTCTGTGGCCAGGCGCCCGACGGCGTCGAGGTCGCTGAGGTCGCAGGGGTGGACATGGGCGTCACCGCCGGCCGCGGCGATCTCGGCCCGCACCTCGTCGAGCGCGTCGCGGCCGCGCGCGACCAGGAGCACGGTGGCGCCGGCGGCGGCGAGGCGCACCGCGCTGGCGCGACCGATCCCCGAGGAGGCGCCGGTGACCATCACCACCCGCCCCGCCACCGCCCGCTCCAGTGTGTCCCGGCGGAGGCCGCGGAGCAGCCGGCCGGGCAGGTGGGGCGCCTCCACGAACAGGCCGCCGGCGCGGCCCAACAGACGCGGTGCGCTCATCCGGAGCCGGCGGGGACGCGCAGCTCGGCGGGGGCGCCGGCGGGCACCGCGGGCCGGCAGGGGGCGACCGGGGCGACCCGGACGTAGGCGGCGCCCGGCTCGGGCCGCGGGTCGGGCTCGCCGCGGTTGGGCCACATCGACATCGCCCGCTCGGTCATCGCGGTGATGGTGAGCGACGGGTTGACCCCGAGGTTGGCGCTCACCGCCGAGCCGTCGCAGACGTGCAACCCGGGATGGCCGTGGACGCGGTGATAGGCGTCGATCACCCCGGTGGCGGCGCCGTCGCCGATGCAGGCGCCGCCGAGGATGTGCGCGGTGATGGGGATGTTCAGCAGCGACTCGTTGATCGACCCGCCGGCGACGCCGCCGATCGCCTCGGCGGCGAGGCGCGCGGCGTGGTGGCCGACCGGGATGTACGTCGGGTTGGGCTCGCCGTGGCCCTGGGCGCTGCGCAGGTGGGGCCCCGGCCCGCGCCGGCGGCTGATCCGCAGGCTGTTGTCGAGGCTCTGCATCACCAGCAGGATGATGGTGCGCTCCGACCAGCGCCGCACCGAGAGCGACTGCGCGAACGTTCGCGGGTGGCGCAGCGCGCTGAGCACGAAGCGGAGCGGCCGCGGCAGGCGGCCGCCGCCGGGGACGAGGATGGTGGCGAGCATTCCCATGGCGTTGCTGCCCCTGCCGTAGCGCACCGGCTCGATGTGGGTCACCGCGTCGGGGTGGATCGACGAGGTGATGGCGACGCCCCGCGAGTAGTCGGTGGTGACCCTCGGCGTCGCCGCTCCGAGGATCGCCTCGGAGTTGGTGCGCACCAGGTCGCCGAGGCGGTCGGAGAGCGCGGGCAGGTCGCCGCGCTCGCGGGCGTCGAGGAGCAGGCGCAGGGTGCCGAGGACGGCGGCGGAGAGCACCACCTGCTCGGCGCGCAGGGTGCGGCGGCGGTGGCGGATCCAGGCGCCGGGACGCTCGGTCTCGACCTCGTAGCCGCCACCGGGAAGCGGGCGGATCGCGGTGGCATGGGTCTCGGGGAGGACCCGGGCACCGAGACCTTCGGCGAGGTGGAGGTAGGTGAGGTCGAGGCTGTTCTTGGCGCCGTGGCGACAACCGGTCATGCACTCGCCGCACTGGATGCAGCCGGTGCGCTCGGGCCCCGCGCCGCCGAAGTAGGGGTCGGGGACTCGCACCCCGGGGGCGCCGAAGAAGACCCCGACCGGGGCGTGGTGGAAGCTGCCGGCGACGCCGAGGCGCTCGGCGACGGTGCGCATGACCCCGTCGGCGGGGGTGTCGGCGGCCACGGTGACGACCCCGAGCATCCGCCGCGCCTGGTCGTACCAGGGCGCGAGCTCGGCGCGCCAGTCGGTGATGTGCGCCCACTGCGGGTCGCGGTAGAAGGGGTCGAGCGGCTCGTAGAGGGTGTTGGCGTAGACCAGCGAGCCACCCCCGACGCCGCATCCGGAGAGGATCAGGGCGTCGTCGAGCAGGGTGAGGCGCTGGATGCCGCGCAGCCCAAGCCTCGGCATCCAGAGGTAGCGGGGCAGCCGCCAGCTGGTCCTCGGCAGGTCACCGGGACCGAAGCGCCGGCCCGCCTCGAGCACGCCGACGCGGTGGCCCTTCTCGCTGAGGCGGAGCGCGGTGACGCTTCCCCCGAAGCCGCTGCCGATGACGAGGACGTCGTAATCGAAGCTCATCGCGGCCGCCAGTGTAGGCGGCAGCCGCTCAGCAGCAGCCCCGTCAGGCGCCGAGCAGCATCGCCAGGACGTCCTCCTCCAGTGGCGTCGACTGCGCCGACGCGGTGCAGGGGAGCTTGCTGAGCGGACCGGCGGGCAGCGCGCTGCACGGGATCGGGATGTTCGGCACCAGACCGAAGACCTCGACGCGCACGTAGTGCTGGCGGCCGTCCAGGGAGCACGGCTGGCTCGGGTTCTTGCTGCACGGGTCGCTGCCCGCGAACGCCGACCGGATGTTCTCGATGGCGCTGATGATCCCCGGGGTGGCGTCGACCGGCTGGCCCGGCTCGAGGCCGCGCAGGTTGGCCCCGAAGGCTCCCAGCAGGTCGTTGAACTGGTTGAGCCGGTCGATGACCCCCGGCGCCTGGTCGAGGATGGCGTGGAGGTTGCCGCCCTGGCCGTTGAGCGCCGCGTCGAGGGTGGTCAGGGTGCTGTCGGCGTGGGTCAGCAGCGACTGGAGGTGGTCGGAGTTGGCGGCGAAGGCGGCGAGAGTCGCGTCGGTGCTCGCCACCAGCTGATCGAGCGGCACCTGGGCGAAGTCGGCGTTGAAGCTCTCGTTCTTGATCAGCATGTCGTTGAGGTTGGGGGCGGTGCTGTCGAGCGCGGTGACCGGGTCGAGCAGGCGGGCGGTGAGCGTCCGCGCGCCGGCGACGAGGTGGTTGACGTCGTCGCCGCGGCCGGCGGCGGCCTGGCCGAGCTGGACGAGCGCGGTCTGCAGGCTCGCGCGCTCGGGCGCGCCGAGGGCGTGGAGGATCTGGTCGAGGTCGACGGGAAGCACCGTCTGCCCCTCGGGGATCACCGCGCCGCTGTCGAGCATGGGCGCCGACGCGGTCCCGGGGACGATCTCCAGGAACTTGGGGCCGAAGAAGCCGTGCGGCCGGAGCATCACGGTGGCGTCGCGGTGGACGTCGGCGAACTGCGAGTCGACGTTCATCAGCGCGAGCGCGGAGCTCCCCCGGCTCTGGATGCTCACCACCTCGCCGACCTTCACCCCGGCGATCTCCACCGAGGCGTGGGGCGCGAGCGAGTCGGCGTCAGCGAGCTGGGCGCGGAGCTCGACGTGGTGGCTCCACGGAACCGGGATCGGCGAACCGCCGGGCAGGCCGCTGAGCACCACGCCGGCGAGCACCAGCACGATCACCACGATGGTGGCGAGGCCGGTGGCGGCGGTGCTGACCCGGGGGCCGCTGCGTGCCATCACGGCTGCCCCCAGTCGGAGGTCGCCAGCGAGGCGCCGCCCTGGGTGCCGGGCCACCAGTCGCCGAGCAGGCCGCCGAGCAGCGGCGGCAGCAGCCCGCCATTGCCGCCGTGGGGGTTGAGCAGGTTGGGGAGGAGCGGCAGCAGCGGCAGCGGCGGCAGCGTGGGCGTCGCGCCCTTGGCGCCGAGCGATGTCGGCACCGTGCACGCGCCGGTCGGCAGCAGCCCGCTGCAGTCGACCCCGAGCAGGTTCTGGCGGAGGAAGTAGCCGTCGCGGTCGCTCTGCGAGATGGCGTCGCCGATCTCGTGGATCAGGGTGATCGCCGGGGTGATCCCGCCCTGCTGGAAGGCCTGCGTCTGGGGCAGGAGCGAGGTGAGCAGCCGGTCGAACTGGCTCGCCACCGGGGCGAGCTGCTGCAGGCCCGCGGCGAGCTGTCCGGCGCCGGCGCCGCCGAGCACCTGGTGGCCGGTGCGGTTGAGCGCGCCGGTGTTGTCGATGAAGCCGCGCACCACGTCCGGGTTGGCGCCGAGCGAGGCGGTCACGGTGTTGAGGTTGTCGATCACCCCGGCGAGGTCGTTGCGGCTGCGGTCGAGCTGGTCGGCGACGGTGCCGAGACCGGCGAGGATGGCGTTGAGGTCGGCGTCGTGCTGCGCCAGGGTCGCGGTCGGCGCCTGCCCGTGCACGGAGAGGTCGCGCAGCCCGGGGAGCAGCTGCTGGAGGGTGCCCTCCTGGCCCTGCACGCCGCCGGCGACGGTGCGGATGAGCTGGGTGAGCGCCTGCCGGGTGGGGGCGTCGAAGGTGTCGAGCAGCTGGTCGAAGTCGACCACCGGGCGGGTCGCCGCCAGCGCGATGAGACCGTCGTCGGCGAGGTGGTGCACGCCGTCCTTCCCGGGCACCAGCTCGAGGTACTTCTGGCCGAGCAGGGTGGCGAGGCGGATGTCGGCGGTGGTGTCCGCGGGCAGCGGCCACTCGGCGTTGTCGATGTGGAGGGTGAGATCGGCGTGGTCGCCCTTCGCGGTCACCGCGGTGACCTGGCCCACCAGCCGGCCGGCGATGCGCACGTCGCTGCTCACCGCGATGCCGTCGACGTCGGTCACCTGGGCGGTCACGGTGTGGGTGCGCGCCCAGGGAGCGGCGAAGTTGACGTTGATCCAGCCCATCACCAGGATCACGGCGGCGATCACCGCGGCGGCGATCAGGCCGGCGGGGATGGGGCGGATGCGGGGCCCGCGGGCGCTGCCGATCATCCGAACATCCCCGCGAGGTCGAAGCTGCCGCCGTCGCCCTCCGCCGGCGCGCTGGTCCCGGCCTGGGTGGGATCGGTGGAGCCGGCGTCCGCCGAGCCGATGCGGTAGCTCGGCGTGTAGGGACAGCCCTTCTGCTCGCCGGAGGCCGCGGTGTGCTGGCCGCCGCAGGGCTGGGCGTTGTGGCCGGGCTGGTTGAGCACGGCGTCGACGCGCAGGGTGGGGATGCCGTTGATCCCGTACCCGGTGCCGCTGACGAACTCGTCGAGGAGCTGGTCGAGGTGGGGGATGTGGGGATCGACCGCCTGGATGAGCGGCGCCAGCACCTGCGCCGCCTGGCGCAGCCGGTCGAGCGCGCCCGGGCCCTTCTGGAGCACGGCGGTGAGGTTGGCCTGCTCGCCGGCGAGGCCGGCGTCGATGCTGGTGAGGGTGCCCGCGGCGTGGTCGAGGGTCGCCTGCAGCTGCTGCTGCCTCGCGGCCAGCGCGCCGAGCAGGGTGTTGCCGCTCGCGATCAGCCCGCCGAGGTGCTGGTCCTCGGCGGCGAGCTTGCCGGTGATCGCGTCGTACTCGGCGTTGAGCCGGTCGAGCTCGGGGCTGCGCTGGGCGAGCACCCCGGTGATCGGCACCAGCGCGGCGGTGAGCGGATCGAGCTGGGCGATGTCGGCGTTGAGGTTCTGGGCGCCGGCGCCGCCGAGGGCGATCACCCCCTCCTGCAGCTGGGTGCGGATGGCGGTGCGCACGTCGGCGTTGAAGACGTCGGCGAGGGCGTCGAGGTTGACCGGGCTGGTGGTGTCGGCGATGCCGAAGACGTGGCCGTCGCCGAGCGAGGGCGCGCTCTGCGCCCCCGGGCTGAGGTCGACGAAGACGTTGCTCAGCACCCCCAGCGGGCGGACCGCGACCCGGGTGCCCTGGTGCAGCGGCCAGTGGTCGCCGTCGATGGTGAGCACCGCCTCGGCGTAGCTGCCGGTGCGGGGATCGCCGCCGACGGTGATGGAGTCGACGGTGCCCGCGGGGACACCGGCGATGCGCACCTCGTTCCCGGCGACCAGCCCGTCGGCGTCGGTGAAGCGCGCGGTGACGTGGTGGTCGCCCGAGCCGCCGCCGAGGAAGGCGAGGCCCGCGACCGCGGCGCCGGCGAGGGTGAGCAGGATCAGCGGCCGGTTCACTGCGACGCCTCCACGAAGGCGGTGAGCAGCTGCAGCGCGCTCGGCCCCGTCGCCGATCCGGGGATGATCGGCGCCCCTGCCCCCTGGCCGGTGAGCGCCGGGCAGATGGTGGCGAGCGCGTTCTGGAGGCCGAGCAGGCCGATCACCGGGCTGAGCGTGGTCTGGACGGTGTCGCAGTGGAACGACAGGTCGATGTTCAGCGCCGCGTTCCCCCCCGGGGGCGGGGTGAAGAGCGCCGCCCACTGCTGGGTCACCTTCAGCCCCTGCGGCGTGGTGATGGTGAGCTGGTCGTTGGGGTAGTTGATCTGGCCCAGCAGGGTGCCGGTGAAGATCGAGTCGATGCCGCAGTTCGGCCTGCCCGGGCAACCGGGATTGGGGTCGACGACCTGGCCGAGGAAGGTGCGCTCGGCGCCGAGCGAGGGGGCGAGCTTCGCCAGCGACTGGCGCTGCGCGTCGACGGTCGGGGCGGCGGCGGCGTTGAGCTCGGCGGCGACGTTCGACGCCTCGCGCAGCGTGGCGATCAGCGACGTGTCGCGCTGCGCGATCGCCCCCAGGGCGACGTTGCCGTTGGCGAGCAGCCCGGCGAGCTGCTGGTGCTCGCCGGCGAGCGTGGTCATCAGCGTCGCCAGGTTGCCGAGGATGCGGCCCATCTCGGGGTTGTCCTGCTCGTACACCTGGGCCACGGGCACCAGGTTGGCGACGCCCTGCTCGAGCTGGGGCAGGATCGCCTGCAGGTCGCCGGCGCGGTTCTGGGTGGCGGCGTCGAGGGCCTGGAGCACGAGGCGCTGCTGCTCGCGGGTCGTCGCGTCGAAGGCGTTGAAGATCTGGTCGGCCTCGACCGTGGTCGTGGTGTTGCTCTCGGGCAGGGTGCCGTTGCTCGCCAGCTCCTCGCCGCGGCGATCGCCGGGCACCAGGTCGACGTACTTCTCGCCGAGCAGCGTCTTGGGGCGCACCTTGGCGGTGCCGTTGGAGTAGACGGGGACCGCCCGCGGGTCGCTGATCTCCATCGTCACCACGGTGGCGGCGGGATGGGCGGGGTCGCGGTCGACGCCGACGACCTTGCCCACCTGCACCCCGGCGACGCGCACGTCGGCGGCGGTGGGGACGCCGTCGGCGTCGGCGAAGACGGCGCGCAGCCGGTAGCCGGAGCTCAGCGGGTTGGGCTGGCCGATGTTCAGCGCGAGGAACTCCATGGCGCCGACGCAGATCACCGCGAAGGCGATGAGCAGCACCGCGTTGACCACGCTGCGGCTGCGGCTCACGGGGTGTCCCCCATCGCCGCGGCCCACATGTCGTTCGGCGCGCCGCCGCCGGCGGGGGCGGAGCTCTGCGCGGTGCTCGACCCGGTCGAGGTGCAGCGGGTGAAGCAGCTCACCGAGTAGATCGACCAGAGGTGCTGGTGGCCGTCCGGCGAGAGCGCGTCGGTGACGCTGGGATCGGTGTCCGCGAACGACGTCGCCAGGTTGGGGAAGACGTCGTGGATCTGGTCGCGGAAGGGGAGGATCCCGCTCAGCACCCGGTCGCTCTGGGAGAGGAACCCGGCGGTGTTCGCCAGCGCGCCGGGGAGGGTGCGGAGCACGGTCTGGATGTTCGGTGCCTCGCCCTGGACCAGGGTGTCGAGGTTCTGCAGCAGCAGGTCGGCCTGCTGAACGGTGCCCCCGATCTGCTGCTCCTGGGCGGCGAGCTGGCCCATGACCTGGTTGAAGGTGCCGAACTCGTCCCGAACCTGGTCGCGCTGGTTGGCCAGGGTGTCGTAGAGCTTCTGCAGCTCCACCACCACGTTCTCGAGCTGCTGGCGCCGGGTGTCGAGCACCGAGGCGGGGCCGTTGAGCGAGCCGACCAGCCGGTTGGTGCTGTCGGCCTCCGCGTTGAGGTCGGTGCCGCGGGCGGCGAGCGCCTGGCCGGCGCCGCCGAGGAGCAGCTGGAGGCGGTCGCGGGTGGTCGGGTCGAGGATGGCGAGGACCTCGTCGATCGACACCGGGGTCAGGGTGTGGGCGACCGGGATCCGGCCGCCGGAGCCCATCTCGCCGCTCGCGGCGCTGCCCCGGGAGAGCTCGACGTAGGTCTCGTTGAGGAGGTTCTTCTTGCGCACCTCGGCGGTGCTGTCCTTGTAGAGCGGCAGCGCGTGGGAGTCGTCGATGGTCATCGTCACCCGCGCCTGGCCAGCCAGCGCCTGGACGTCGTCGACCCGGCCCACCTTCACCCCGCCGATGTACACCTCGTTCTTGGCGAGGATGCCGTCACCGCTGGCGAAGGTCGCGGTGAGCTGGAAGGGGTGCTGCCACGGCACGGTGATGCCGATGCCGGCGACGATGCCGAAGAGCACGACCGCGCAGAAGCCGAGGTAGGCGGCCGTGATCGGCAGGTTCCAGCGGCTTCTCATGCGCCGATGTACCCCGCCAGGGTGAGCAGCTCGCCGGCGCCGCCGCCGTACATCGTGGCGGCGGGCCGGGTCGGGGCCGGGGTGTAGCCGTTGCCGGTGCACGAGCCCGGCGTCGGGGTGATCAGGCAGATCCGGAAGATGGGCAGCCCGGTGCCGAGCGGGGTGGTGCCCGCGGGCACGGTCTCCAGCGCCCCGCCGGTCGAGGTCGGGCCGCGGAGCAGCGACTGCTCGAAGGCCTGCAGGGTGCTGTCGGAGAAGCTCTGGCCGACCTGGGCGAGCAGAGCCGCCTCGCTCTGCAGCTGGGTGACCAGGCTGGGGGCGCGCTGGATGAGGTCGCGCAGGCTCCCCACCGCCGGATCGACGGCGGCGTTGAGGTCGGTGAGCACCGCCTGGCTGTCGACGAACTGCCGGCTGAAGTCGGCGCGCGCCGACTCGACGGCGTTCAGGGTCTTCTGCCCGTTGGTGATCAGCTGCTGCATCTGGGTGAGCTGGTCGTCCTGGGTGAGCTTGGCGAGCACCCCGTCGAGCCCGACGAGGATGCGGTCGAGGTCGGCGTCGCGCCCGTTCAGCGTGCTCCCGGTCTTCGCCAGGTTCTCGAGGTTGGAGCGGGCGGCGGCGATCGCGGTGTTGAGGTCGGCGCCGGTGCCGGCGAGCCCCGCGCCGAGGTCGCCGATCAGGCTGCGGGTGGCGGCGCGGGTGGTCGGGTCGAGGCTGTTCAGGAAGGTGTCGAGCTCCACCGGCACCGCGGTCGCGCTCGCCTGGAGCGGGGTGGCGGGGTCGTAGGCGGGGGCGCTGGCCGGTCCGTCCTGGAGGTCCACGTACTTCTCGCCGAGCAGCGAGCGCGGCCGGATCCCGACCGTCACCCCGCGGTGGAGCGGCCAGTTGGCGTCGGCGACGTCGACCTGGATGCGGGCGTGGCCGTCGGGCGCCGGCTCGATGCTGCTGACGCTGCCCACCTTGGCGCCGGCCTCGAGCACGTCGCTGCCCGCCACCAGCCCCGACGCCGACTGCGCCAGGGTGATGGACACGCGGTGCGGCGACCGCCCCGCCAGCCCGGGGGCGGCGAGGGCGACCACCAGCACCACCGCGAGCAGCGCGGCGACTCCGAGTCCGACGGTCAGGGGGCGGCGGGACATGTCTGGTCGCGGTCCCTCAGTCCATTCCCAGCGGGCCTTCGGAGTCCGCGGTGAAGAACTGGTGGACGAACTCGTCCGGCGACCGCTCGATCTCCTCGCGGGTGCCGAAGTGGCGCATCTTGCCCTTGTAGAGGATGCCGACGTAGTCGGCCATGCGCTGCACCGCGAAGACGTTGTGGGTGACCACCACCACGGTCGCCTGGTACTTGAGGGCGATCTCCTTGATGAGGTCGCAGAGAAGCGTGGTGCGCACCGGGTCGAGGCCGGAGTCGGGCTCGTCGACGAGCAGGATCTTCGGCTCCATCACCAGCGCCCGGGCGAAGCCGGCGCGCTTGCGCATGCCGCCGCTGAGCTCGTTGGGCATGCGCTTCTCGGCGCCCGCCAGGCCGACCTCGCTGAGACGCGCGATGACGATCTCGCGAATCTGCGCCTCGGACATCTTGGTGTGCTGGCGCAGCGGGAAGGCGACGTTGTCGTACAGGTTCATGGAGGAGAAGAGGGCGCCGTCCTGGAACAGCATTCCAATGGAACGACGCAGCTCGAGGATCTCTTTCTCCCTCAATCGGGGGACCGACTTGCCGTTGACCACGATGTCGCCGGCGTCGGGCATGAGCAGACCGACGATGTGGCGCAGGCTGACGCTCTTCCCCGTCCCCGACGGTCCCATCAGCGCGGTCACGCCGCCCCGAGGGATGCGGCAGGTGACGCCGTCGAGCACCTTGAAGGCGCCGAAGGCCTTGCGCAGCTCCTTGAGCTCGATGACCGGGTCCATGTTCCAGGTGGTCACCGACTGATTGGTGCCGGGCTGGTTCTGGCGTCCGCCCGCGGGCGCCTCAACCTGGGGAGGGAAGGAGGTCATCGCTGCTGTCGCCTCATCAGATCTGGATCGGGAGGTTGGGATTGTTGCCCCAGAAGATCTGGGTGAGCACCGCGTTCACCACCACCACCATGACCAGCGCGGTGGCCATGGTCTTCGCCACCGCACGGCCGATGCCCACCGCCCCACCGGTCACGTTATACCCGTGGTATACGGCGACGCTCACGATCAGGATTGCGAACACCACCGCCTTGATCATCGAGTAGAACAGGTCCTGGGTGTTGAGGAACCGCCAGAAGTAGTCGAAGTAGACCCCGTCGGAGACCTGACGGATCTGGAAGTGCTGCACCAGGAACGACCCCAGGTACGACACCGCCAGCGAGAGCAGGTACATGAAGGGGAGGACGATGAAGCAGGCGAGCATGCGCACGCTGACCAGGTAGACCCTGGTCGGCATGCTCATGATCTCCAGGGCGTCGATCTCCTCGTTGACCCGCATCGTCCCCAGCTCGGCGACCAGCCCGCAGCCCACCTTGGCGCCGATGGCGAAGCCGAAGAAGAGCGGGGTGATCTCCCGGGTGTCGCAGATGGCGTTGAACACCCCGGTGAGGGTGAGCGCGCCGATCTGGGAGAGCGAGTAGTAGGCCTCGACGCTGCACTCCGCGCCGGTCGCGGTGGTGAGCACCAGCGCCACCGGGGTCGAGCCGATGGCGATGAAGGCGGCGTACCACCAGACCTCGCGCACGTAGCGCGCCGACTGCGGGATCTGGGCGATGCTCACCGCGGCGAACTGGACGATCTCGCCCAGGGTGCGCGTCCAGGAGCGGAGGCGGGCGAGCGGGGCGGAGACCATCAGCGCCTCACCGGAGCACGTTGCCGGAGTGGAACAGTGCGAGCACCGTCGGGGTGTAGAGGTACTCGAAGACCTGCACGCAGATGAACGACGCGACCACTGCCTGGTGCACCGCCCGCGCCACCCCCTCGGCCCCGCCCCTGGCGGTGATCCCCTTGTAACAGCAGATGATCGAGATCAGGACTCCGAAGATGATGCACTTGATCTCGCCGCCATAGAGGTCCTGGAGGGTGTCCTCGGTGAAGAAGGTGCTGAGGAACGCGCCGGGGTTCACCCCCACCAGGTGCACCGAGGCGAGGTAGCCGCTCAGGCAGGTGAAGGCGATCATCGGGATGTTGTAGAGGGCGGTCATCAGCGCCATCGCGGCGAAGCGGGGGACGACGATGAAGGCGATGTTGCTGATCCCCATCACCGAGAGCGCCTCGAGCTCGTCGCGCACCTTGCGGGCGCCGAGGTCGGCGGTGATCGCGGTGCCGGCGACCGCGGCGACCATCAGGCCGGTCGCCACCGGGGCGAACTCGCGAACGTTGGCGAGGACCATGAAGCCGCCGACGCGGTAGTCGGCGCTGGCGATCTTGAAGAAGGTGCCCGCCTCCAGCGCGACGATCGCCCCCCAGCCGAAACCGGTGAGCAGGAGCGGCACGAAGCAGACGGTCATGATGAACCGGCACTGCTCGAGGAACTCGGCGAGGTAGAAGGGCCGGCTGAAGATGCCCCGCACCGCGGAAGCGAACAGGATCGACTGCTCGCCGAGCGTGGTGAGGCCCTGGCGGGCGCGGGCTACCACCGAACCGTCACTTCATCCACATCCAGCCGGACCACAGGACCGGCAGCGGGCTGCTCGCATCGCCCCCACGTCCTCGCCATCCCGTGGGGGCACGCCTGAGTATAGGTGACGCGACGGTGCAATGCGTCACGATTCCGTGTCGCGTGTGACGGTGCCCGAGATCGCCCCGCGGCGGGCGCCGTATGCTCGCGCCATGCCGCCGGCGCCGCTGCTCAGCGTGGTCATCCCCACCCGCAACGAGGCGGCCAACCTCCCCGTCCTCGTCGAGCGGCTGCGCATGGCGCTCGACGGTATCGCCGCCGAGCTCTGCTTCGTCGACGACAGCGACGACGACACCCCCGCCCAGCTCGAGGCGCTCTCCGCCGCCTCCGGCGGAGGGGTCCGCTGCCTGCTCCGCCAGGGCGCCGAGCGGGCCGGCGGGCTGAGCACCGCGGTGCTCGCGGGGCTGCGCCTCGCCACCGGCAGCTTCGTCTGCGTGATGGACGCCGACCTCCAGCATCCGCCCGAGGTGATCCGCACCATGCTCGAGGCGGCCACCGCCGGCGCCGGCCTGGTGGTGGCGAGCCGCTACGTCGAGGGCGGCTCGCGCGGCGGCCTCGACGGTGCCGGCCGTCGGGTCGTCAGCCGCGGTGCCACCGCCGTCGCCCGCAGCCTCTTCACCGAGGCGCGGCGCAGCACCGATCCGCTCTCCGGCTTCTTCCTCTGCCGGCGCACCCTCGTCGACGGCATCGAGTTCCGGCCGGTCGGCTTCAAGATCCTGCTCGAGCTGCTGGTGCTGCTGCCCCGCGAGGTCACCGTCGTCGACGTCCCGCTGAACTTCATGCCCCGCGAGCGGGGCAGCAGCAAGGCGAGCGCCCGCCAGGGGATCCTCTACCTGCGCCATCTGCGCTCGCTCTTCCTCGACGTCAAGGGCTCGGCGCGACGCTGGAAGTTCGGGCTGGTGGGAATCAGCGGCCTGCTCGTCTTCCTGCCCCTGCTCGCCCTGCTCAGCGGCCCGCTCAGGCTGCACCCGCTGCTCGCGGTGATCCCCGCCTATGCCGTCGCGCTCGCCTGGAACATCAGCCTGAACCGGCTCTGGACCTACGCCGACCGGGGCCGAGCGGCGGGTGGCGAGGGGCTCGCCTCCTACCTGCGCGGCGCCGTCCTCTCCGGGGCGCTGATGTACTCGACCTACGCGCTGCTCGTCGAGAGCGGCCGCCCGCCGGTCGCCGCCGGCGCGGTGGGGGCGCTGGTGGCGATGGCCGCCAACGCGGCGCTCAACTGGACGGTGGTCCGCCGCCGGCCCTCGGCGTGGACCGACGTCGCCACCAACGGCGGGGTCCAGGCGGCGCTCGCCGAGCTCGCCGCGGCGGTGGGCGGCGACCGCGCCTACCTCCTCCCCGCCACCGCCCACGCCCCCGGCGGCGCCGTCCCCGCCAGCCTGCTCGAACGGGTGGTGACGAGCCAGCGCCCCGCGCTCTGGACCGAGGCGGCGTCCCACCGGCCGCAGCGGCGCACCAACATCGAGCTGAGCTCGACCCTGGTCGTTCCGGTGGTGCGCGGCGGCGACGTGCTCGCCGTGGTCGTCTGCGAGCGCCACGCCACCAGCGGCTTCGACGACCATGCCCTGGAGACCGCGACCGGCGCCGTCGACGGGCTGCTGACGGCGATCGCCTCTGCGCCGTAGCTGACGGGAGTGCCATCATCGCGGGCGCCCTCTCCCATCCCAGGAGGTCCCCCCAGATGCGCGCACGCCTCCGCGCCGCCGCCGCCACCGCCACGGTGCTGCTGCCGCTGCTGCTCGGCGGCTGCGGCGGCTCGGGCGACCCGATCCGCATCGGCGCGGTCTTCCCGCTCACCGGGCCGCAGGCGGCGACGTACTCGCAGGACGAGCTCGCCGGGGTGGAGATCGCCCGCGACCTGGTCAACGCCGACGGCGGCGTCGCCGGCCGGCCGATCGCGCTCGACCTCAAGGACCTGCCGGGCCGCGACGTCGGTCCCGAGCGGGCGCACGAGCTGAAGGCCGACGGGGTGCCGGTGGTGATCGGCGCCTACAGCTCCGACCTCTCCATGCCGGTGAGCTACGCGACCAGCGCGGAGGGGATGGTCTACTGGGAGGCGGGCGCGGTCGCCGACCAGCTCACCGGGCGCGGCCTCGACCGGGTCTTCCGGGTCGGCGCCACCGGCTCCAACCTCGGCGACAACTCCGGCCACTTCGCCGCCACTCAGCTGGCGCCGATGATGGGCCGCCCCGCCGCCGACCTGCGGGTCTCGCTGGTGGTCGCCGACGACGACTACGCCCACTCCGTCGCCGACGCCGCCACCGCCACGGCGCGGGCGGCGGGGATGCAGGTGGTGAGCACCGGCACCTACTTTCCGGGGAAGCCCGACTTCGCGCCGGTGCTCGCCGGGCTGCGGGCGGCGCGGCCCGACATCCTCATCCTCGCCTCGCACATCCCCGACGGCGTCGCCTTCCGCCGGGCGATGCTCGCGTCCGGGATCAGGGTGGCGGCCTTCATCGGCTCGACCATGGCACAGTGCCTGCCCGACTTCGGCGACGCTCTCGGCGCCGATGCGGTCGGCGTCTTCGCCTCCGATCGTCCCGGCGGCGGGTTCGACCCGGCGACCCTGCGTCCCGAGGGACGCGCGCTCTACGAGCGCCTCGCCGCGCAGTGGAGCCGGCGTCGCGGCGGCACCCCGAGCGAGGAGGGGCTGAGCGGCTTCACCGCGGCCTGGGCGCTCTTCCACGACGTCCTCCCCCGGGCGGCCGCGAACGGCGGGATCGATCCCCTGCACATCGCCGCCGCCGCCCGCGCCGCGGACCTCCCCGACGGCACCCTGCCCAACGGCGCCGGCCTGCGCTTCTCGACCGATCCGGCCCGTCTCGGCCAGAACCTCCGCGCCGCCGCGGTGATCTGGCAGTGGCAGGCGGCGCGGCACAGCGTGGTGGTGTGGCCGGCGGTCTACGCCACCGGCCGCGCCGAGCTGGTGCCGCCCCGGCAGTGATCGGCGTCCGCTCCGTCCCCCTCGGGCCGGCCCGCACCCTGGTCGTGCTCGGCGGCCTCGCCGCGGCCATGACCCTGCGCGTCGCCGCCGGGCTCGGCACCAACGAGGCCGGGGTGCTCTTCGCCGTCCTGCTCCTCGCCACCGCGCTCGCCGCGGGATGGCGGCCGGCGATGCCGCGGGCGCGCGCCCTCGCCGCCGGGGTGGGCGGGGCCGCGGTGCTCTGCCTCGCCCCCGCGCTGCTGCGCCTCGGCGGCCACACCCTGGTGCTCGGGCCGCCCCCGCTCGGGCTGCTGCCGGCCTGGGCCACGGTCACGGTACTGATCGCCGTCTCCGAGGAGGCGCTGCTCCGCGGCGTGCTGATCGACTCGGTGACCCCGTGGGCGGGCGAGCTCGTCGCCGTCGGCGTCGCCGCGGTCGCCTTCGGGCTGCTCCACGTCCCCCTCTACGGCTGGACGGCGGTGCCGCTCGACATCGCCGTCGGGGTCTGGCTCGGCGGGCTGCGCCTCGCCACCGGCGGCGTCGCCGCGCCCGCGACCGCCCACACCCTCGCCGACCTCGCCTCCTGGTGGCTGCGGTGAGGGGCGCGCGCCGGCCGGCCGCGGTGCTCGCCGCGGGGGCGGCGCTGCTCGCGCTCGCCTGGGGGCTGGGCCCGCGGTCGGCGCCGCCGCTCTACGACGGGGGCCCGATCATCGCCGAGCACTACCGCTACCTCCACGTCCCGCCGGGCTACAGCGCGACCAAGGCGCCGGGGAAGGTCGACGTCACCCTCCAGCTCGAGGCGGGGCAGAGCCCGCCGATTGCGGAGACGACCGAGGAGCAGCCCTCCCAGGCGCAGCTCCTCGCCGCCCAGCAGTCCTTCGCGATCCCCGCGGGGACGACCGCGGTGCACGTCGTCATCACCGCGGTCGATCCGCCCGCCGTCGGTCCGAGCGAGGGCGCCCTCGACGGCAACGTGTACCGCTTCGCGGTCACCGCCGTCCCCGGTGGCGCCGCGCTGACGCTCCGTCCCGGCCAGCAGGTGACGGTGGTGCTGCGCGGCCCGGCCGGGGTGACCGGAGCGGTCCTGGAGGTCTGGGACGGCACCAGGTGGAACAGGACCGAGAGCGCGCCGCTGGGCGCGAGCTCGCCGGACAGCTACGCGGCCAACGTCACCGTGCTCGGGGACATGGCGCTGGTGGCGCCGCCGCAGTCGTCGCCCTCGTCGGGCGGGGGGGGCGGCGGCTCGACGGGGATCATCGTCGCCGCGGTGATCGTCGCCGTCGCGATCGTCGCCGGCGCGGTGGTGCTGGTGCTGCGCCGGAGCTAGCAGGAGCTAGGCGCGCGGGGCGGTGAGCCAGCCCTCGAGCTCGGTGATCCAGCGCGCTCCCGGGGGTCCGAGGCCGGCGCCGGGGAGGCCGAGCCGCTGCAGCACCGGCCGGCGCTTCTCCATCCGCAGGGTGCGGCGGTGGGGCAGGCCGCCGAGGCGCTGGGCCTCGTCGAGCGCCTCCTCCTCGTCGGCGGTCTCGTCGACCAGCCCCAGGTCCATCGCCTCCTCGCCGAGCCAGACCTCGCCGGTGGTGACCCGGGCGAGCCGGTCACCGTCGAGGTGCCGGGCGGTGGCGACGGCGGCGGTGAACCTCCGGAAGATGGCATCGACCAGCTCCTGCTCCTTGGCCCGGTCGGCGTCGGTCGGCTCGCGCCAGGGGGCGCCGAGATCCTTGAACGGCCCGGTCTTGGTGATGAGCATCTGGGCGCCGATCCGGCGCAGCGCGTCGACGAGCACCGGCCGGGCGTTGATCACCCCGATCGACCCGACCACCGCCCCGGGGAACGAGAGGATCCGGCTCGCGCCGCACGCGAGGAAGTAGGCGCCCGATGCGCCGGTGCCGCGGAACCACGCGACCACCGGCTTGCGCGCGGCCAGTCGCCGTACCGAGACGTAGAGCTGCTCGGAGGCGACCGCGCTGCCTCCGGGGGAGTCGATGTCGAGGAGGACGCTGCGCACGCGCTCGCTCTCGCCGGCGCGATGGAGGATGCGCTGCAGCTCCTGGGTGCGCACCGCGCCGCCGATCACCCCGCGGACCGGGACGAGGGCGATGCGGCGGCGATCGGCGACCGCAGCGAGGCGGTCGGGGAGCAGACGCTGGACGGCGGTGGTCGCGCTCATCCCGGGGATGGTACTCGGCGCATTCGGCCGTCACCGCCCTGTGAGCGGGCTGTCCGGCCAAAGCGCACCGGCGACCTCCTACGCTGCCGTCGTGAGGTTTTGCACATGCCGCAGGTGCGGCTGCCCGTGGAATCGCGCCGGCAACCTGGTCTGCGCCGACTGCGGTGTCATCCTCGCCCTCGCGCGCCGGCCCCGCCCCCGGCGGACCGCGGTGGTGTCCCGGGTGTCCGCGGTGGCGGTGGGCCCGGCGAGCCTGCCCGTCCCCTTCGGTCCCCGCGCCGGCGAGCCGGTCTCCATGACCCGCCTCGCCCTCGCCGAGGGCGAGCGCGGACCCGTGACCATGGTCGCGCTGTTCCTGATCCTCGCCGCCGCGGCGCTGCTCGTGGTCCTCGCCGCCCACGGCGTCCGAGGTTGAGCGCTACTTCTGTTTGAAGGGCTCCGTGCCCAGGGCGAGGTGGACGGCGGTCAGGGCGCTGTGGGTGTGCAGGTAGGCGAGCTCGCGGCTCAGGTCGCCGACGCCGTTGGAGAAGTCGGTGCCGACGTCGATGGTGCTCAGCACCCCGAGCGCGTTGCCCTGGGAGTCGAGGAAGGCGCTGCCGGAGTCGCCGGGGATGCCGGGCGCCGGGTACTCGAGCACGATGTGGCTCCAGCCGCCGCCCTGGTCACCGCGGCTCTGGCCCTGCCGCGGGCCGAGCGCGCCGAGGCCGAGGAGCAGCGAGGAGTGCCCGTAGCTGTACACCGCATCACCCTGGGTGGTGCCCGCCGTGTTCAGCCCCACCGGGCCGCCCCATGCGGGGATCGAGGGGTTGACCGCGGCGAGGTCGGCGGGGTCGATCCTGACCAGGGCGAGGTCGTTGTAGGCGCAGGTGTTGGCGTCCTTCTCCCCCACCGCCTGCATCGCCAGCCAGGAGTTGTAGACGAGGATGCCGGGCTTGGTGGCGCCGACGATGCGGACCGGGGTGCCGATCGGCAGCGACCTGGTGGTGCAGCCGTTGGTGTCGCCGTTGGTCCCGGTGCTCGAGCAGTGCGCCGCCTGGCCGAGGTAGACGTTCACCCCGTCGACGTAGACGAAGTTGGCGGTGCACTGGGAGCTCTGGGTGTAGGTCTGGCTGCCGGGGTGGACCGCCGCGGTCGCCGCCGGGGCCCACATCGGCGGAGCCGCCGCGCGCGCCGCCGGCGAGGCGAGCGCCAGCGCCGCGGGCACGAGTGCGAACAGCAGCGGGAACCTCAGACGACCTCGCATGGACCTTCCTCCGCCCTCACCCACCACCTCAGAGGGGATCTCGCCGCCGGCAGGCGCCGTGGTTGCCACACGTTGGCACGCAGGCCGGCGGAGTGTCCACCCTCGATCTCGACGAGGGCTACGCGGGGGTGACGTCGCCGCAGCTGACCGGCGCGGCGCCGCCGCCCTTCATGTCGGGGCCGCGGTGAACGTTGACGTACCAGCGTCCCAGCCGGGTCACCCCGGAGACGGTGGCGTGGAGGGTGGCGCGGCCGTGGGCGTCGGCTTGGAGCACGGGCAGGGGGAAGGCCATCGGCCCCTGCACGGCGCAGCTGCCCTGGTGGATGTGGGTGGGATGGGTGGAGTTCGGCACCAGGCCCTGCACCACCAGCCGCACGGTGAGCGTCCGCGTCGCCGGGTCGAGGTCGAGCGAGGCGGTGCCGCTGGGACCGCCGGCGGGGACGAGGTGGACCATCCCGGTCTGCCCGTTCAGGTCGCCGCAGAAGAGCGGAGCGGCGGAGGGCGCGGTGGCGGGTGCGAACTCGAGCGCCGCCGTCATCGGGACCGCCTCGATTCCGACCACCCGGGCGGTGGCCTCGACGACCCCGTGGGAGTCGGCGGCGGTGAGGGTCAGGGCGTCGATGACATCGCCTGACCCAGCGCCGCAGTCGCCCTGGCGGATGCGCGGCGCCAGCACCATCCCGGGCATCACCCCGGTGACGTGGACGGCGACGGTGAGGGTCCGCGTCGCGGCGTCGTACTCGACGTCGGCGGTGCCTCCGGGGACATGGGCGAGCTGCGCCGACGCCTCCTCGCCCGCCGCCCCACCGGACGGCGGGCTGCCGCAGCCGGCCAGGGCGAGGGCGAGCAGCGCGGCGGTGGCAGCGGCGAACAGCCTCTCCCCGAGCACCCGACGTTCCCTCCTCGATGTACGAAGCCGCGGATTCTAGGGCCAGCGACCTGCCCTCCGGGACCCCGGTACAACTCCGTACACTTGTTCGAGGCGGGCGGTCGGGCGCTCGGGAACGGAGGGGCAGCATGAGCCGCGTGTATCTGGCGGCGCGCTACGGGCGGCGCGAGGAGATCCTCGGCCGCGCCGTCGAGCTCGCCGAGGACGGCCACACCGTCACCAGCCGCTGGCTGATCGGCGTGCAGCAATGGGACGCCGCCACCATGGCCGCCGCCGCGGCCTTCGAGGAGCGCGGCGAGACCCCGCCCGAGGCCGCCCGCTTCGCCATCGAGGACTGGGCCGACCTCCGCTCCTCCGACGTCGTCGTGCTCTTCACCGAGCCCCCGGGGTCGGGCGCGGGCACCCGCGGCGGACGGCACGTCGAGTTCGGCATGGCCTACGCGCTCGGCAAGCGCTGCCTGGTCGTCGGCGGTCGCGAGAACGTCTTCCACCTCCTGCCCGGGGTCGAGCACCACCCCACCTGGGAGCGCGCCCGCCGCCGGCTGCGCCCCCCGGTCGCGGTGGTCGGCGCCGCCAGCCTCCGGCGGCTGCCCGACGGGGTTCGGGGTTAGAGCACCACCACCGAGCGCAGCACCTCCCCGCGGTGCATCTTCGCGAACGCCTCCTCGACGCCGTCGAGGGGGATGGTCTCGCTGACGAAGCGATCGAGGTCGAGCTGGCCGCGGAGGTAGAGGTCGGTGAGGATGGGGAAGTCGCGGGTGGGCAGGCAGTCGCCGTACCACGAGGACTTCACCGCTCCGCCCCGGCCGAACACCTCGATGAGCGGCAGCTCGAGCCTCATCGCCGGATCGGGCACGCCGACCATCACCACGGTGCCGGCGTGGTCGCGGCTGAAGAAGGCCTGGGTGAAGGTCTTGGGGGTGCCGACCGCGTCGATGGCGACGTCGACGCCGAAGCCGTCGGTCAGCGCGCGGATCGCCTCGACCGGGTCGGTGGCACCGGCGTCGATGGTGTCGGTGGCGCCGAAGTCGCGGGCCCAGTCGAGCTTGCGGCCGTCGATGTCGACGCCGATGATCCGCCGCGCCCCGGCGAGCTTCGAGGCGGCGATGGCGGCGTCTCCGACGCCTCCGCAGCCGAAGACGGCGACGGTGTCGCCCCGGCTCACGCCCCCGGTGTTCACCGCGGCGCCGAAGCCGGCCATGATCCCGCAGCCGACCAGGCCCGCGGCCTCGGGGCGGGCGCGGGGATCGACCTTCACCGCCTGTCCGGCGTCCACCAGGCAGAGCTCGCTGAAGGCGCCGATGCCGATCGCCGCCTTGAGCACGGTGCCGTCGGCGAGGGTCATGGGCTGGGCGGCGTTGCGGCTGGAGAAGCAGTACCAGGGACGGCCGCGGCGGCAGGAGCGGCAGCTGCCGCAGGGCGACCGCCAGGCGACGATGACGTAGTCGCCCGGGGCCACCGCGGTGACCCCCTCGCCCACCGCCTCCACCATCCCCGCGGCCTCGTGGCCCAGGAGGAAGGGGAACGCGTCCTCGATGGCGCCCTCGCGGTAGTGCAGGTCGGTGTGGCAGACGCCGCAGGCCTGCGGACGCACCAGCACCTCGCCGGGACCGGGATCGGGGACGAGCACGGTCTCGACGGTCACCGGCGCGCCCTTGGCACGCGCCACCACACCGCGAACCTCATGAGCCATCGGCGGTCCTCCTCGTCGGCTGCCGGCACGGAGCGTCGGCGAGCGCCCCGGCGACCTCTGCGCGGACGCGGCGGCGGACGTCGTCGACGCTGCCGACCCCGTCGATCGTCGCCACCCGGGCGCCCGACGCGCGGTAGTGGTCGAGCACCGGAGCCGTCTTCTTCTCGTACTCGTGCATCCGCTCGCGGATCACGTCGGCGGTGTCGTCGACGCGTCCCTGCTCGCGGGCCCGGCCGAGCAGCCGCTCGACCAGGTCGTCGACGGGCACCGCGAGGGAGAGGATCAGCCCGACCCCCCGGCCGGTGCTGGCGAGCATCCGGTCGAGCGCACGTGCCTGGGCCACGGTGCGCGGGAAGCCGTCGAGAACGATCCCCTTGCGGACGTCGTCGTGACGCAGGCGCTCGGCGATCACCCGGACGATGAGGTCGTCGGGGACCAGCTTGCCCGCCGCCATCAGCGGCGCCACCTCGCGGCCGAGCTGGCTGCCCGTCCCCGCCTCGGCGCGGAGCATGTCGCCGGTGGACACATGGGCCAGCTCGAAGTCACGGGTCATGAACCCGGCCTGGGTCCCCTTGCCGCTTCCGGGCGGTCCGAAAAGAACGGCGATCAACGGATGTGCTCCCCCTGGTGGCCGGCGGTGCCGCGGCCGGAGCGCCCAGTATGCCGCTCGTATGATTGGCATTGCCCACCCGTGACAGAGACCACACGCGCCCGCCGCGACTGCAGCACTTCATGACGCACCGCATCCTGACGGTGGCCCTCGGCACCCTCCTCGCAGCCGCCCCGATGGCCGGATGCGGGGGCGGGGGCACGACCCCGGCGACCCTGCTGGTGGCGATCGGCCTCCCGGCGAGCACCGATGCCGACACGGCGACCTTCATCCGCCAGGGCGCCGACCTGGCGGTGCGCGAGCTGAACCGTGCCGGAGGGGTGCATACCGGGGGGAGGACGTACACGTTGCAGCTGCGGATCCACGACGACGCCTCCGATCCGCAGCGGGCGGCCGCCAACACCCGTGCGGCGATCGCCGCCGGGGCCGTGGGGGTGATCGAGGACGGCATCGGCGCCGCCCTGAGCGCCGCCGGCAGCGCCTCCGCCGGGGTGCCCGAGGTCGTCGTCGCCGACGGCGACAGCGGTCTGCCCGCCGGACGCCGTTCGGTCTTCCGCCTCGGCATCGCCAACGACGCGGCCGCCACCGTGCTCGGCGGCGACATCAGCCACCGAGCGGCGAGCGTGGCCATCCTCCACGACGACGGCGGCGACGGCCGCGACGGCGCTCGCCAGCTCGAGGCGGCGCTCGCCACCGCCCAGGTGCGGGTGACCGCCGACCGCGAGGTGCCCGCCGCGCTGCCCGCGCTCGACGCCGAGGTGCGCGCGCTGCTCGACGCCCACCCGGCCGCGGTGGCCCTCTGGGCGTCGCCCGCTGTCACCTCCCGCGCCCTGCAGGCGCTGCACGCCGCGGGCTCGACGCTGCCGGTGTTCAGCGGGCCCGCGGCCGAGGACCCGGCGGTGCGCCGGGTCGCTGGGGCGGCGGCCACCGAGGGCCTGTCGTTCGTCGCGTCGCGGATGACCAGCGAGAGCGACAGCGTCTCCTTCGGGCAGTTCGAGCACCGCCTCGCCGCCGCCGAGGGCGGGCCGATCGACGCCGGGATCCGCGACTCCGAGGGCCGCGAGCTGCGCCAGCCCGCCGACCAGGCGCTCTTCTCCTACGACGCGGTGCGGGTGCTCGCCGCAGCGCTCGAGAGGGCGGGCCCCCACCCCGGCGCGGGGCTGCTCGCCGCCATGACCGCGGTGGGGGTGACGAGCGCCAACGGCGACCACCGGGGGTTCAACCCCGACAACCACGAGGGGGTCGCCGACGACGACCTCTACATCGCCGCCATCCATGACATGGCCTTCGCGCCGGTGAGGGACGAGCCGCTCTCCGCGACGCTGCCGGCGCCCGATGAGATCCTCGCCGACTTCGGGTAGGCGGCGGCCGGCCGTCGCCATGGCCCTCGCCGCGGTGCTGCTCGCCGGCTGCGAGGAGGCGCGGATCGTCGAGGTGACGCCCTCGCCGAGCCCCGCGGCGACGGCCACCCTGCCGCCCTTCGGCTACAACCACCGCTACGGCGACAACCCCGTGGCCGCCGCCGACGGCTTCCGCCTGGAGCGGCAGCTGATCGCCCGGGGCGACTACTGGGAGGTGGCGGTGAGCACCGAGCCGGCCGCCGCGGGCGAGCTCGACCATCCCAGCGCGGCCGGCCTGGTGACGGCACGGGCGGCAGCGCGGCGGGCGACCCTGACCGTCGCCACCGAGATCGCCTCGACGATCCGCGCGCTCCTCGCCCGGGGGCGGGCCGGACAGCAGGCCTACTGCGCCGGCCTGCTCGACCAGCTTCGGGCATTCGGCTACACCGGGCTGGAGTCGGCGCACGTCGACGTGTACTTCACCGAGCGCGATCGCCACGCGGAGCTGACCTGGACGCCCACGTCGTCCGGGTACGCGGTGTTCGACGGCGACCTCGGCGGCGACCTCAGCCGCCTGCCGGGCGGGACGACGCCGTTCCCGGCCCCGCCAGCGCCCTGACCTCCGCCCCGACGATCTCCAGCGAGGGCGGGGCGGGGAGGACCGCGCCGGGCTGGTCGAGCCAGAGGACGGCGGCGCCGCGCCCGGCCTCGGCGCGGGCGAGGTCGCGCACCGCGGCGGCCAGAGGCTCGGCGAGCCCGTCGGTGGGGGTGTCGAGGACCAGCGCACCGGCGACCGCCAGCCAGGCGCAGGCGATCCGGAGCAGCTGGTGCTCGCCGCCGGAGAGGGTTCGCGCCGGCCGGGCGGCGAGCGCCCCGAGCGCGGGGAGGAGGTCGATCGCGGCGGCGGCGGTGCGCGAGCCGGTCGCGGCGAGACCCAGCGCCTCGGCGACGCTGCAGCCGTCGAGGCGCGGCCGCCCCTGGACCACGGCGGCGAGCCCGGCACGGCGGCGGCGCGACGGGCTCCCGGCGCAGGGACGTCCCGCGCAACGCACCTCGCCGGCGGCGGCGAGGTGGCCGGCGAGGGCGGCGGCGAGCAGCGTCTTGCCGGTCCCCCCGGGGGCGGCGAGCACCGCGCACTCGCCCCTGGCGACGTGCAGACGCGGCACCTCGAGGAGGACGCCGTCGCGCGGGGCGCGCAGCCCGGTCACCTCCAGCCCGGCGGTGGCGGCGGTCACGGGGTCGCCGGCCGGGGGTCGAGCGGCACGGCGGCGCCGCCCTCGAGGCGCAGGCGGCGGGTGGCGAACCCTGCGACCGCGGCCTGGTCGTGGTCGGCGAGGATCACCGCCACCCCGGCGGCGGCGGCGGCGCGCAGGCAGTCGACGGCCGCGGCACGCTCCGCGCCCAGACCGGCGAGGGGCTCGTCGCAGAGCACCACCGCGGGCGCGAGAAGGAGGACGCGGCCGAGGTCGAGGAGACGGCGCGCCCCCGCGGGGAGGTCGGCGCAGCGGCGATCGGCCCAGGGGTCGAGCCCGAGCCGGCGCCGCCAGGCGGCGGCCTCCTCCCGATCGCCCGCGGCCAGCTCCAGGGTCTCGGTCACGGTGCAGGCGGCGAACCCGCCGCCCTCCTGGGGCAGGCGTGCCACCCGGCCGCCCGCGGGGTGGAGCCGCACCTCGGGAGCCCCGCGCCGGGCCGCCTCCTCGAGGGCGCGGAGCACGCTCGTCTTTCCCGCGCCATTGGCGCCGACCAGCCCGAGCACCTCGCCGGCGGCCACGTCGAAGTCGAGGGCGGTGAGCAGCGCCGGCCCGCCCGGTCCGCCGGCGCCGACCCGCAGGCCGCGGACGGCGAGGGCGCGGCGCCCGCCCGCCGGGGCGCGCACCGGCCAGGGCTCGCCCGGGGCAGGGGCCGCCGGAGGCCCGCCGGCCCGGGTGCGCCGGGGGAGCGGAAGGGTGGCGACCACCAGGAGCGCGAGCCCGCCGGTGCACAGCGCCCGGCCGTCGGGCGGCCCCGACCACCCCGCGGCGGGGAGCACCGCGCCGCCGAGCACCCCGGCCGCCACCGCGGCGAGCACCGCCGGCACCAGTCCCGTGCGCAGGGAGAGCAGCGCGGCGAGCAGGGGCAGCGCCGCGGCGTCCGGGCTGAACCCGCCGGGGCCGGCCACCCCGGCGACGTGCGCGGCGAGCGCCCCGCCGAGCCCGGCGACGCCGCCGGCGACGGCGAGCGCGCCCACCTCGGCACCGAGCGGCCGGAGACCCGTGGCCGCGGCGCGCTCTGGGTCGCTGCCCACCGCCCGCCAGCGGGGCCCGGGACCGCGGGCGAGGAGCAGCGCCGCCGCCGCCGTCGACAGCGCCGCGACGATGAGGACGGCGTGGTAGGCGCCCGCGGGGCCGAGCACGGCGAGGCGGTCGCCGCCGAGGGGCAGCTCCAGCGGGGGCAGCGGCCCCAGGGCGCCGGCGCTCAGCCCGGGCGCGACCCGCGCCGTTGCCGCGGCGGCGGCGGTGGCGACCAGCCCGAGGACCAGGAATCCGGTGGCGTCCAGGCGCCCGCCGAGCACGCCGAGCACTGCGGCGGCGAGCCCGGCGGCGACGGCGGCGGCGAGCACCGCCCAGGGCACCGCCCAGCCATGGGTGGCGAGCAGGCCGCTCGCGTATCCCGCCCCGGCGGCGACGGCGGCGAGGAAGCCCGGCGGGCGCCGCACCGCGAAGGCCAGCGCGGCGCCCGCCGCCGCCCCCGCTCCGGCGACCGCGACGCTCACCTGGTCGAGGGTCGGCCCACCGGTCACGGCGGGCAGCGGAGCCGCGGCGCAGCCGAGGAGCAGGACGAGGGCCGCCGCGCGCCGCCCGCTCACCGCCGCCACCGGAGGACCAGCACGAGCGCGGCGGCGGCGTCGGTGAGCGGCTCGCCGGCGCCGCCGAACGCGTCGGCGCCGAGCACCTCGACGCCGCCGACCAGCAGCGCACCGGCGCACACCGAGAGCGGCGAGGCCAGCCCACCCAGGACGGCCGCGGCGACCGCCCGCAGCGCCAGCGGCACCCCGGCGTCGGGAGCCGGCGTGACCCGCGCCGAGGCCAGCACCGCGCCGAGGGCGGCGAGCGCCCCGGCGGCGGCGAAGGCGGCGAGGCGCAGCCGCGAGGTGTCGACGCCGACGTCCTCGGCAGCGGCGGGCGAGGCCGCGGTCAGCCGCAGCGCCGCCCCGACGCTGGTGCGCCCCACCAGCACGGTGGCGCCGGCGGCGACGACCCCGACCACGGCGAGGGAGACGAGGTCGGAGGCGCGCACGACACCGCCGCCCACCCGCCAGACCTGTGACGCCGACGGGAAGGGATACGCCGAATGCGGGAAGAGCGCCGCGATCCCCTGGCGCAGCACCGCCCCCGCGGCCACCAGCCCCGCGGCGGCGAGCAGCGGCGACGCCGCCGCGGCGGGGGCGACCACCACACGCTCGAGCAGCGCGCTGGCGGCGGCGCCGAGGAGCAGCGCGAGGAGCACCGCCGCCACCACCGGCGCGCCGCGGCCGGCGAGGGCGGCGCCGGCGACCGCGCCCGCCATGGCGACGTCGCCGGCGGCGAGGTGGAGCACCCCCGACCCGGCGTGGGCCGCGTACACCGCGAGCCCGAGGGTCGCGTACACCGCGGCCGCGGCCAGCGAGTCGAGGGTCAGCTGGAGGACCACGCCGCCACTCACGGCGGCCAAGCATGCAGCGCCCGCTGCAGGGATTGCCCCAGAGTCGGGGCGGTGAGCGTGCTCGACGGCGTTCAGATCGCGGGCGGAGCAGTGATCATCCTGATCACCCTCTACGACCTCTTCAACGCGGTCGTGCTCCCCCGCCCGGCGGTGGGGCGGTTCAGCCCGAGCGCGCTCCTGCTCCGCCGGGTCTGGCTGCTCTGGCGCTGGCTCGGCACCCGCAGCTCGAGTGTGACCCGCCGGGAGGGCATCCTCGCGGTGTACGGGCCGCTCGCCGTGCTCGGCCTCCTGGCGCTGCGGATGGCGGCGCTGGTCGCGGGCTACGCGCTGGTCTACAACGGCCTCCCCTTCGAGTTCCAGCCGCGCTCCGGCAACCTCGGCCTCAGCGTCTTCTACTCGGCGGCGTCGCTGCTCTCGCTCGGCGCCGCCGACATCGTCCCCACCGGCGGGATCGCCCGCACCCTGACCGCCTTCGAGGCGTCCACGGGCCTGGGGGTGATCGCCGTGGTGATCAGCTTCCTCTTCTCGATCGTCACCTCCTTCCAGCGGCGCGAGACGGCGGTGGTCAGCCTCGACGCGCTGGCCGGCGCGCCGCCGTCCGGGGTGCAGATGCTCGAGGTGTGCGCGCACCACCGCATGCCCCAGCAGCTGGAGAGGACCTTCGAGGAGTGGCGGGTGTGGAGCGCCGACGTCCTCGAGAGCCACCTCGCCTACCCGATCCTCATCTACTTCCGCTCCAGCCACGACAACGAGGCGTGGCTCAACTCCTTCGGCGCGGTGATGGACGCCGCGGTGCTCGTCCTCACCACCCTCGAGGACGGTCCCGTCGGGTCCGCGCACCTGCTCACCAAGGTGGGTGGCCACCTCGTCGAGGACATCGCCTGGCGGCGCCGCTACAGTGGTGACGGCCTCCCCTGGATCGAGCGCTCCGACTACGACGAGGCCCGCCGGCGGCTCTGTACGGCGGGCTACCGGGTGCGCGAGGGCGACGGCCCCTGGGAGGAGTTCTCCCGGATGCGCGGGGCGTACGCCTCGCCGCTGATCAGCATGGCGGCCGAGCTCTCGGTGACCCCCGCCCCCTGGATCGGCGACCGGTCCTACCTCCCCCACGCCGACCGCCCCTCGCGCTGAGGGTCGTCGCTCAGCTCTCCCCCTCGAGTTCCTCGCGAGCGACCCGGCGCAGGGGCTCGAGGTGCTCGGCGGCGATCTCCCACACCAGGTCCAGGTTCAGCCCCGCGTAACCGTGCGCCGCGATGTTGCGAAACCCATAGACCGCCCGCCATCGGATGTCCGGATGACGGTCCTTGAGGCCGTCCGACAGGTGGTTGCGGGCCGCATCCGCGATGCTCTGCAGGCGCCAGACGACCGCGTCCTGCGTCATCGGGTCCGCCATGAACTCCTCACGAGTGCCGCCGACGTACTGCTGCACGAGCAGGATGCTCTCGTGAATGAAGTGGAGGTAGCGGACCTCCTTCGGGTCGAGCGTCACAACGGCCGTGCCTGATCCAGGGCGCGGAGAAGCATCGGTGTCGGTGTCCCACGGGCGACGATGATGTCGACCGGACAGCCCAGACTGTCCTCGAGGTCGACCGCGAATTCGCTCACGTCCAGCGCGCCACGGCCGGGCTCGAGATCGACGATCAGGTCCACGTCACTCGACGGTCCCGCATCTCCACGAGCCACCGAGCCGAACACTCGCACGCTGGCAATCCCGTGAGCCGCGGCCAGCGACAGGATGTCGCCACGTTTGAAGCGCAGCTCACGCAGATTGCGTGGGCGCCAGGCCACGCGGTACCCACGCCCGCTCGCCCATACGTCGAGCGAACCCCGGCGCACAGGTGCATGCGCGTCCGCGCCGCCTCGGCACGCAGCGCCG
>DATARS010000125.1:0-6838 GCA_036269455.1 Candidatus Dormiibacterota bacterium
GACGAGTCCCGGCTCGAGGTCCGTCCCGCGCGCGGGAAGTACATGTTCGTCTACCCGTTCGTCAAGACCCGGGAGTGGTACCGGCTGCCGGCAGACGAGCGCTGGCGGATCATGCAGGAGCACATCAAGCTCGGGCGTGAGTACCCGTCCGTCGATCTCAACACGAGCTACTCCTTCGGGCTCGACGACCAGGAGTTCGTCGTCGCCTTCGAGAGCGACTCGGTGAGCGACTTCCTCGACCTCGTCCACGAGATGCGCGAGAGCGAGGCGTCGACGCACACCGTGCGCGACGTGCCCTCGTTCACCTGCATCGCGATGCCGCCCGCGGAGATGGTCGCGGCGCTCGGCTAACGAGGCTGTGGAGGAGGGGCCCGAAGGCCCCTCCCCAGGCTCCCGACTGTGAGGTGGGGATCACCGGGACGGCGCCTACTGGCGCTCGTCCTCCTCCTCCCGCTTGGTCTCGGGATTGCCGCCCGGCGTCATCGTCGCGCCACCGGGCTCGTGATCACCCCAACGCTGCTTGCGCTCGCGGGCCTGATCGCCCGTCTCCTCGAAGTCCTTCGCCGGCGCACCGGTGGGCTTCTCGTCGCGCTGCACGTTCATCGTCATCGCTTCTCCTCCAGAGACGCGGCGGGGTGGCCGGCAGGCTCGTGCCCTCTCCAGCCCGGCCGTTCGCCGGCCAGCCGCCGCAGAGTAGTTACGTTATAGAGATGATGTACTGATATCTGTCAGTCTACTCGCCGATGCCGCCGCGGTCAAGGCGGTGGGCACGCTGCATCGACGCCCACAGCACCTCGAAGAGGTGGAGGACGCGCAGCCCCGGCGCGTGCCGCCGGGCGCCGTCGCGGAGCTGGACCAGGCAGGAGATGTTCTCGGTGACCAGCACCTCGGCGCCGCTCTCGGCGACGTGGGCGAGCTTGCGCGCGAGGATGGCGGCGCTGCGCTCCGGCTCGCGGCGGAAGTAGTCGCCGGCGCCGCCGCAGCACATCTCGGTCTCGGCGAGCGGGCGCAGCTCCAGCCGGGGGATGGCGCGCAGCAGCCGGTACGGCGCGGTGCGCGCGTCGCCGCCGAGCGGCAGCGAGCAGGGCTCGTCGTAGGCGACCCTCCAGCGCAGCGCACCGAGCGGCGCCCGCATCCCGGCGCGGTCGAGGAACTCGGCGGCGCGCCAGGTGCGTCCGGAGATGGACGCGGCCGCGCGTGCGTGGCGTGGCTCGCCGGCGAGCAGCTCGCCGTAGCGCTGCACCTGACCGGTGCACGAGGTGACGTCGCCGATCAGGGCATCGACCTCGAGGTCGCGCAGCCGCTCGACGTTGCGCCGCGCCATGTCGAGCATGGCCTCGCGGTCGCCGAGGGTGCGCGCCGGGAGGCCGCTGCAGCCGAGCCGCGGCGCCACGACCTCGTAGCCGTTGCCGCCGAGCACGTGCATCACCGCCTCCGACGCCTCGGGTGCGACGAGGTTCTGGTAGCAGCAGATGAACAGCGCCACCCGGCCGCGGGGCGTGCCTTCCATCGCGGGGAGGTGCACGGCCCGGTGGTGGGCGGTGCGTGCCGGCAGCGGACCGGCGTGCTCCAGGAAGGCGCCGGGGGCGCCGAGCAGGCTGGTGAGCCCGGCGTGGCGGGCGAGCCAGTCGAGGCCGGTGCGGCGGGCGGCGCGGGAGAGCCGGTGGACGAGCGCGAGCATCCCCGGGTGGGGGAGGAGCGAGCGGAGCACCAGCGTCTGGGCGAACGGGTGTCCCCGCTGCGCGTTCAGCTCCTGTCGGGCGCGGCTGACGATCTCCCCGGTCGGCACCCGCGGCGCGCAGGCGGCGACGCAGTTGTTGCAGGTGAGGCAGGTGCTCAGCGGGCCGTCGGCGATGTCGGCGAGGTCGACGCGGCCCTCGATGGCGTCGCGGATCAGCGTGACCCGTCCACGGGCGGTCTCCCACTCGACCGGGTTGACCAGATAGGTGGGGCACACCGCCTGGCAGAGCGAGCACTTGTTGCAGCGGCTCGCCGCCTCGTAGACGTCGGCCAGGAAGCGCGGACGCGGCGTGGCGGGCTCGGCCATCTCGACGCATTGTCGCGCTGCGCGGGGGCCGCCGGATCTGCGAACATGCGTTCCCGATGCGGGAGACGACGCCCTCCGTCCACCTCCTCGCCCGTCCGTCGATCGACGTCGACGGGATGCGGGCCTACCTCGACCTGGTCGGGGGCGCGAGCTGGCTCGACCGCCGCCTCGCCGAGACGGACGGCACGCCGAACCCCGGCGAGCTGCTCGTCGAGTTCGCCGGCCGCGCCTGCTACCGGAGCTGGGAGCCGGGGCTCAACCCCAACGTGTCCCGGGTGCGGACCGACCAGCGCGAGTACTTCGCCAACATCCTCCGGAGCGCCCACGGCAGCGTGCTGGAGCACGCGAATTACTCGTTTGCCGTGCGTGATGCGTCTCGGGTGGCGACCCATGAGATCGTCCGTCATCGCGCCGGAGCCGCCTACAGCCAGGAGAGCCTGCGCTACGTGCGCCTGGTCGACATCGGCTTCCGCATCCCGCCGGCGCTCGAGCCGCTGCGGCGGCAGTGCGTCGAGATCGTCGAGCGGCTCGAGGAGTTCCAGGTCGAGGCCGCCCGTGCGCTCGAGATCGACGCCGAGGGGGTGCCCTTCCACGTCAGGAAGGAGGTCACCTCGGCGCTCCGGCGGCTGGCCCCCGATGGCCTGAGTACCGACCTCGTCATGACGATGAACGTCCGCACCCTCCGCCACGTCATCGAGATGCGCACCGCGCCGGGTGCGGAGGAGGAGATGCGGCTCATCTTCGGGATGCTCGCCGAGCTCATGATCGCCGAGGCGCCGGGTCTCTTCCAGGACTTCCGCCGCCTCGACGACGGCTCCTGGGTGCCCGAATATCGCAAGGTCTGAGGGGCACGCCCGTTCCCGGAGTGCAGGCCGGTCGTCACGCCGGCAGAGGTTTCGAGAGCCCGAGGGGGCGGTACAGTAGACTGGCCGTCAGGGCTCGGCCCGCGGTCGGCACCTGTCGGATTCTGAAACGTGAGGTTCCAGCAAGCCATGGTCACCGTCAGCGAAGCAGCCCTCTCCCAGCTCAAGGGCCTTCTCGACAAGAGCGAGCCGGGCCAGAAGGTCGGCCTCCGCGTGTTCGTTCAGGACGGCGGGTGCTCCGGCTTCTCCTACGGGATGGGGCTGGATGAGAACCCCCCGCGTCCGGACGACGAGGTGGCCGAGTTCGACGGCCTCGCGGTCTACGTGGACGCCTTCTCCTCCCAGTACATCGACGGCGCGGAGATCGACTACGTCGACGCGCTGATGGGCGGGGGCTTCACCGTCAACAACCCCCAGGCGGTCAAGACCTGCGGCTGCGGCCACAGCTTCCAGACCGCCGACCAGGCGGGGACGGCCAAGTCCTGCTCCGCCTGATCGCGTAGCGATCGGGTACGTGACCGGGGAGGCGGATCCCGGGCCGAGCGCGCTCGCATGGTGAGCGTGCATCAGCGGCTGGCTGAGGCGGTCCAGCTGCTGGGCGTCGTCGGTGCGCTGTGGGCGGGATGGTGTGTGCTTCGCCGCACGCCCAGCCCCGGGCTGCGCGTCTACGTGCTGCTCAGCGAGGCGGTGATCGTGGTCCAGGCGGTGCTCGGCATCGTCCTCGCCGCCACCGGCCACCGGCCCCACGACAACCTGCACTTCATCTACGGGCCGGCGGTTCTGCTCTCGCTGCCGGTGGCCTGGCTCGTGGGCCAGCGCACCGCCGAGCGCACCGAGCACATCGCCCTTCTCGGCGGCTGCGTGGCGGTCGCGCTGCTCAGCCTTCGAGCGATCCAGACGGGCGGTGGCTGAACTCTCCGGTACACTGCAAAGCCTGTGCCACCTCGCGGATCGCGGCATGGTGTGGGCGGTCTCTGGGAGGCCGGTCCACGGTCCGTCCAGGAGTGCGGAGGCTCGTTGATGCCGGCAGCTCTGCCCCGGTCGTCGCGTCCCCTCGCCGTGGTCGCGCCCTCCCCGCGGGTGGTCGCCCTCGCCGGGGGCACCGGCGCCGCGAAGTTCCTCCGGGGACTGATACGGGTCGTCGACCCGGCGCGGATCACCGTGGTGGTGAACACCGCCGACGACGTCCAGCGCCATGGGCTGCAGGTCTCGCCGGACATCGACAGCGTGGTGTACGGCCTCGCCGACATCCACGACGAGGAGCGGGGTTGGGGGCTTCGCGACGAGAGCTGGCAGGCGCTGGCGATGCTCGAGCGGCTCGGCGACGAGACCTGGTTCCAGCTCGGTGATCGCGACCTCGGCACCCATATCTGGCGCACCGCGCGCCGGCGGGCGGGGATGCCGCTCTCGGCGGTGACGGCGGAGCAGTGCCGCGCCCTGGGGGTGAGGTCGCGGGTGGTGCCGATGAGCGACGAGCCGGTCACCACGCGGGTCCGCTGCCGCGGCATCGGCGAGCTCCACTTCCAGGAGTACTTCGTCCGCGAGCGCTGTCTGCCGGTCATCGAGGCGATCCGCTTCGCCGGCGCCGACCGGGCGCGTCCCGCGCCGGGGGTGCTCGAGGCCATCGCCGAGGCCGACGCGGTGGTGGTCTGCCCGAGCAATCCCGTGATCAGCATCGGCCCGATCCTCGCCGTGCCCGGGATCCGCGAGGCGCTGCGGTCGGTGCCGCAGTCGATCGCGGTGACCCCGGTCGTCAACGGCCGGGCGCTGAAGGGCCCCACCGTCGCCATGCTCGAGCACGCCGGGATCGAGCCCGGCCCCGCGGGGGTCGGCAGCCTCTACGCCGACTTCTGCTCCGCCATGGTCGTCGACCGCCGCGACGCGACCGCCGTGCCCGCGGTCGAGGCGCTGGGAATGCGGGCGGTGCTCGCCGACACGCTGATGGACCGCCTCGAGGCCGCGGTCGCGCTGGCCACGGTGGTCCGCGACGCTCTCGGACTGGACGATCACGAGGAGGCGGGCCTGCCCGCCTGCGCCGAAGGAGGGTGCGCACGGTGAGCGGACCGGCCCTGGTCATCCCCATCAAGGCGACGCTCGGCGCCAAGCAGCGCCTCAGCGGCCGGCTCGGCGGCGAGGAGCGCAGGCTGCTCGCGCTGGCCATGGCCGGAGACACCCTGCGCGTCGCCGGCCGGGCGGTCTCGCGCTCACGCTGCGTCGTCGTCGCCGGCGACGCCGAGGTCGCGCGCCTCGCCACCCGCCACGACATGGCGGTGGTGCGCGAGCGCGGTGCCGGGCAGAGCGCGGCGCTCCGGGCGGGGGTCGCCTGGGCGCTCGAGCGCGGGCACACGGCGGTCGCGACGATCGCAGCCGACTGCGCGATGCTCGACATCGACGACCTGCTCACCCTCATGGAGCAGGCGGCACGGCGCGGCCGCTTCCTGCTCTGCGCCCCGGATGCCGAGGGCAAGGGCACCAACGCCGCCGCGCTGCGTCCCCTCGACGTCGACATCTGGCGCTTCGGCCCCAACTCGCTCGAGCGACACCGCCTCGCCGCCGAGGCCGAACGCCTGCGATTCGAGGTGCTCGACCTGCCCTCGCTGCGCATCGACTGCGACCGGCCCGAGGACCTCGTCGGGGTCATCGCCCAGCCACGACCGACGGCGACCTTCCACGTGCTCCGCCAGCTCGGCCTGGCCGGGCGGCGGGCGGTCGGCTGACCGGTCCAACGCCCGGGATCCGCGCCCTCGGGGCGCTGGAGATCCACCCGGTCCGTGGCCTGCCCGAGGTGCGACCCGGCGACGATCTCGCCGCCCTGGTGCTCGCGGCGCTCGAGCGGTCGGCGCTGGAGCTGCGGCCCTGGGACGTCGTCGTGGTCACCCACAAGGTGGTGAGCAAGGCGGAGGGGGCCGTCGTTGACCTCGAGACGGTGACACCGTCGCCCGCGGCGGTCGAGCTCGCCGGCGTGACCGGCGGCGATCCCCGCCTCGTCGAGGTGGTGCTCGGCGAGACCCGCCGGGTGCTGCGCTCCGGGCCGGGGGTCCTCGTCTGTGAGACCACCGGCGGGCTGGTCTGCGCCAACGCCGGGGTCGACCGCAGCAACGTGCCCGGCGGCGACAGTGTCACCCTGCTGCCCCGCGATCCTGATGGGTCGGCCGTGCGCCTGCGGGATCGTTGGCTCGGTGTCGTGGGTGAGCCGGAGCTCGGCGTGATCATCTGCGACAGCTTCGGCCGGCCCTTCCGCGAGGCCCAGGTCAACGTCGCCATCGGCGTGGCGGGGATGCCTGCGCTCACCGACCATCGCGGCCGCCCCGACACCACGGGCCAGCTCATGCAGGCCTCGGCGCTCGCCAGCGCTGACGAGATCGCCTCCGCCGCCGAGCTGGTGATGGGCAAGGTCGACCAGGTGCCGGTCGCCCTGGTGCGGGGGCTGCGCTGGGAGGGGGAGGGGAGGGGCTCCGCCGAGCTGCTCCGCGATCCCGAGCGCGATCTCTTCCGGCACTGAGCCGGGGCGGAGTCGTATTCTCGATCCCATGGCCGTTGCGCTTTCCGTCCAGGTGCTGCTCTTCGCCCGCCTCCGCGAGCTCGCCGGCGAGCGCTCGCTCGAACTGCCTGTGGCCGCCGGCGGCGCCACCGTCCGCGCCGTCTGGGAGGCCGCCGTGGAGCGCCACCCCCGGCTGCGCGGCGCCGACGCCGGGGTGCGGGTCGCGGTGAATGAGGAGTACGCCTCCTGGGATCGCGCCGTGCAGGCGGGCGACGCGGTGGCGTTCATCCCGCCGGTGGCGGGCGGCGCTCCCGAGCCGGCCGTCCACATCCTGCTCACTACCGACCCGCTCGACTCCGCCGCCGCCGAGGCGCTGGTCCGCACCGACGCCGACGGCGCCGTCTGCACCTTCACCGGCGTGGTGCGCAACCACGCCGAGGGCCGCGC